>DAOVVQ010000001.1 GCA_030637065.1 Planctomycetota bacterium | reverse complement strand
TGAGCGTGTGCCGGTTTGAGGTAAGGTTTTGCGACCGGATTGGCATGAAACGATAATGTTTTAGTAAAAGGCTGCCGACAAAGACTCTTTGCTGGCAGCTTTTTTTTATAGAAACCCACTGTTTTTTTCGCGAACACTTGAAATAGAATGTGCGAACAGCTATAATATAGTCTGCCTTGAGGAGGGTCGGGCAGGCTTCTTTCCAGAGTGAGGGTTTTTTCGGAGTGCAGGGTTTTTTCCAGAGTGGGGTTTTCTTCCGGGGTGCAGGGTTTTTTTCCAAAGAGCGAGGGTTTTTTCCGGAGCGAGTGGTACCGTTTTATCTTTGCTGTCTTTTTGTTATTGGCTGCGGTCTAAAAAGCCGAAAAAGGATTCGGGTCGCAGCTCAATGCAGAAGCCGCCTTCTAATTAATCGGGGTCGAATACTATGAGAACATCTGTAATCGTCAGTGTCGTGTTAACGAGTTGTCTGTTTGGTCTCTGTCACGGTGAGGTCCTTGTTGGCAAAGATGCTCCTGAGCTAACCATTCGCCAGTGGATCACCGACAATCCGCCGGACATCGAGAATCTCGATGGCAGGGTCTGCGTTATAGAATTCTGGGCGACGTGGTGCCGCCCCTGCGTCGAGAGCATTCCGCATCTTATCGAACTCAATAACAAATATAAGGATAAGGGTCTTGCCCTGATCGCCCTTTCGCAAGACAAATCGGCAAAAAAGTTAGAGAAGTTCGTCCGGGAAAAGAAGATCAGCTACAACGTCGCCGTCGATAACGGGACAGCGGACTGGTTCGGGATACGGGGGTATCCGACGGCGGTTATCGTCAACCACGACGGCAAGGTCGTCTGGCAGGGGTATCCGTGGGATGAGGGTTTTGAGAAGGCTATCGACAAGGCACTGGCAGCGGGACCGGCGGGGGCGATTTCCGGTGTACCGTTGGGGCCTTTTGGCCATCTTCGCGAGCCGCTTTGGGGAGGCAAGGATTTTTCGCAGGCGTATAACAAGATCCGCTCTCACGCAGCCAGCCGCAAGCAAACGGAGCTGTCGGCACATGCCAAACGGATAATCGAGACGATCGATCGCAATATCGCAGTCAGGATCGACCAGGCGGCCCGCTTCGCAACGGACAGCCCTACGCGGGCACAGGGGATCTATGCCGACATCGTGTCAAAATACAGCGGCATCGAGCTGGTCGAGCCGGCAAAAACGGCGTATTCCGCATTAAAAAGGCAATTCCGCTCGGGGTTCTAATACCAGTCCCATTAAAATAATGCGATCGGTGCCATGCTTGTGCGTGCACAAGCATGTTTTGGGCGTTTTAGCTAAAATAGAAGAAGACAGGAATCCGCTTTGGCGGATGCTATTTTATGCTGGATTCCCGCCTTCGCGGGAATGACAGGATGCAAGTCTTTAATTGCTGCCACCCAATTTAATCTGTGATGTGCTCGAATCCCTTTCCTGCCACGCTGAAGGGTCTGCACCTGCCGATGTTGTTCAGCAGGCCGACGGCGATCATGCTGACGACGAGGGATGAGCCTCCGTAGCTGACCAGGGGCAGGGTAAGGCCGGTGATCGGCATCAGGCCCAGGGTCATGCTAATATTAACGATGACCTCGACGGCGAACATTGCGATGATCCCGACCGATATGAGCCGGGCAAACGGATCGGTATTGGCCTGGGCGATCTCAACGCCGCATCCGGCGATCAGCGCATAGAGCCCTAAGACCACAGCGCAGCCCACCAAACCCCACTGATGACAGATTATCGCAAAGATGAAGTCATTGTGCCTTTCTGGGAGGTAGTTATACCTGATATAAGGTCCCTTCGCAAAGCCGTAGCCGGAAACCCCGCCCGAGGCGATCGCGTACTTCGAGTGCATCAGGTGATAGCCCTGGTTTCGCTTCCATTTAGCGAGATTTGCGGTTCCTCCGGCGAGGATCTCAGCTAACCGGGGGTTGTCGCGGGCCTTTTCCATGATCTTCTCGTTCTGGAGCAGCACGCTGGATATGCGCATACGCTGATAACTGTGCATAAAGTGCCACAACAGCGGGCTTACGACCACTGCCAGGCCTATTATAACCAGCAGGTGCCTTACCCTTGCCCCCGCGACGAAGAGCATGGCAAAGAGTATCGGCATCATCAACATTACCGTGCCGAGGTCCGGCTCGAGGAGGATCAGGACGATCGCCAGCAGCGTCAGTGCGAAAGGCCCGATAAGGCCTAAGAATTTGCGATAATTGCTCCGGTAGCGGAGATACCAGGCCAGGGCGAGGATGTATGCTATCTTGCAGAATTCGGACGGCTGGATTTTTACATCGTAGCCGGGCACGATCTTGATCCATCGCCGGGAGAAGTTTATGACGGGCACAAAGGGGATATCGACGATCTTGTCGAGCAGCAGGACAGACAGGACAGCCAATACGACAGCGTATATCCAGTAGCTTGCGGCCCCGAGCCACCCGTAATTGATGAGATTTATCAGCACAAAGGCCGCCAGACCGGCTGTGGCGTAGATGATCTGCTTCTTCCAGGCTCCGGAGGGAACGGACAAACTGGCCGCAGAATCGGGGTCTGCGGGGTTACCTGCGGCATATATCGTGGCTATGCCGATGACGATGAGTCCAGCCATCGCCATCAGCATCAAAAGCCTCACAAATATCAGACGTCCTGTTAGTATTTTCAGCATATCTGCGGTATATTATCATGCCAACGGGGGTTGACACAAAATGTTTTTTCCGATAATATCTGTTTTTTCAGGGCAGTGAAGCGGCTTGAGGTGTTTTTTTTGGGCCAAAAAGGTGGTTCTCGTCAATAAAAACCCTGTTTTTTGAAAAATTTTCATAAATTTACGAAAATTTTCGATTTTCTCCTTGCCTTTCTGACCCGGTTATTGTATTATGCAAATTGTGAGGAGATGCAACTCCTCGGCACGCAGGTACCGCGAGCGATAAAATATGGCTCATAAGGTGTGCTGGAGCGGTTTTGGGGGATTGAGGGCTTGCATCGGCCTTTGAGGCGAAAAGGGTTTTAACAGGGAGTAGCGGACAGGAAAGCCAAAAGTACTCGGAGTCAGGGTGAGCATTGTCTAAGGTAGCCTATGGGGGGCAACGCGGACAAGCGGCCTGATGCCAGTAGGAAAGGCTTTCTGTTTATTCCCTTATAAAGTAGTGTGTTTTTCCCGGGGCGCGTAACCCTGTGTGGAACAAAATAGAGAAGAGGAAAGCAGAAGAAAGAGAGAAAGGAAGGTGTTTTATGAAGAGAGTACTTTTCATTGCAATGGCCTTAGCGATTGCCACACCGGCAATGGCCATGGTCACATTCTCCGCCACAGATGCAGGCGAGGGGAAGTTGCAAATCAGCTACGTCACAGACGGTGACGAGCCTCGCGGTATCGCTCTGGCGATCGACGCAGGCGACGCTTATGTGGAATCCGGCGAGGCTCACTTCTCCGGCGACGCTGCGTTCAACACGTTTATGGACTATGCCTACGGCAACGCGGCAGAGTACAATGTTGGCGACGGTCATGGTATCGCCGATCCCGTTCAAGCGGGCGAGCCGGCCTATCCGGCCAGCCAGTTTTCACTGAGCCTTGGCGTACTGGATCAGGGCGGCGGACAGCTTGCCGGACCGACAGTAGCCACGGACCTGGCAACCATTCAGCTCTCGGCTGCCGTACTCCCGGCGACAGTTAATGTCACCATCACCGCCGATACCCTTCGCGGACCTTCGAGCGGCGTAGTAGGCAGCACACTGGACAGTAACCTCGACGGTGCGGCAATAATCGCTGTCGTGGTAATCCCCGAGCCCGTCCCGGATACATGTATGTTACCTTCGCATCCGGATTACGCAACATGGGTTAGTCTTGGTATGCCGGATTGCTGGTGCTATGAGAGGCAGTGTAACGGTGATGCCGACGGTTATTCGCAGTTTGGTGGTGTAGTGGCAGTCTTCTCGGATGACCTGGACATCTTCCTTCCCGTTTATGGGGCTCCCGGTGTGGGCGCAGGGAATATTGGTGTATGTGCAGATTTCGACCACGGAGCGCAGTTCGGCGGTGTAGTCAGGGTGTTCTCTGACGACCTGGCTCTCTTTCTGCCCAACTACGGGTCACCCAGTACACCGAATTGTCCGATGGATGCTGTTGGAAACGATCAATCGGGACCCGATGGCATTATCGACTTTAGTGCCTGGATCGTTCCGCCGCCTAAGTAGTAGATGTTAAACTAATGATAATTTTGACACACACTTCGCTATGCGAAGAAGATTTTGTTCGAACAAGAGTTTTATTGAAAGGAGAACGATGATGAAAAAGTTAGTAATGTTAGCCTTAGTACTTAGTATGGCCTCGTTGGCCACAGCAGGACTGGAAATTTCGATCGACGGCATTCAGGGCTTGGCCGGGAAAAGCGGTACTATCGCTACCCCGATGACAAGCGCGTCTCTGGATGTGTACACTGCGGACGGTTTCGGTGCATTTACAGCGGGTAACCTCGCTCTAATCGCCGTTGACGACACGATGGGTACGATTGATGGTACCGGGTATACCAGCCCAGTTGCCTTCAACCTTGTTGGTCAGGTCGAAGATTTTGCCAGTGTCGCCAACCCTGCGGGCAGCACCGGTGTTTTCGGCGGATTCTTTTCCGCTGCCGCTCAGCCCGCTGGGCAGGTGCTCTATGACAACATCATCTGGAATGCTCTGGCTGATGGTGACACTACGATCGAGCTGTGGGAAATCACAGATACCGGTGGCGATAACTGGGTCCTCTCAGCCCTGCTGGATTCGGTTGTACTCAACCAGGTTCCCGAGCCGATGACGATGGCTCTGCTGGGTCTTGGTGGTCTGTTCCTGCGTCGTCGCAAATAAGACGAGGTCATGAACAACAGTTTGTTATTAAAGAGGCAAGTCTATGACTTGCCTCTTTTTTTTCTTGCAAAGTTCCTTGGAATTCCCTATAATGCCCGTATATACCTTTAATTGGAGTTTGACCATGAAATATGTATCAGGCCTGTTAGCAGTGTTTATCTGCCTGTCGGCTCTTGCCGGCTGCACCGAACCTCACCGGACAACAGAAGTGCGAACCGGGCAGTCCGCCGCCAGCGAAGACAGCGACTTCCCGGAGATTATGGTTGGTATATGGGAGACGCTGGCTAATGACATTACGGGAAAGAAATGGGGGATAAAGTTCGAGCGTGACGGTTCCGTTAAGAGAATTATTCACTACTTGGCCGGACCGGTAGACCTTGCTGAAGGCGGAAAACTACTTGAAGGAGCGGTCGAAGACGAATTCGCTCTGTTTATCATGGGACCTTGTGATGCCGTGTACGACCCGGAAACAGAGATGCTGGAGGTCAATATAGTAGTGGACAGCTACACGATACAGAAACCCACATTCAAACTGGAAGGGAAAATGACAGACCTCTTTTCCGGACCTGTTTCCGAGAATGGTACGACATGGGAGACAGAGAGACGGACATACGCAACTCTCGAAGGTACGGAGTCACCGTCAGATGAGTTTGTGGACGCAAATCCTGACATAGTTACGTTTTATAAGCAGGACATATCGGGTCTGTCGCCGCAATGATCAATAATCAAAGTAACGGACACCTTCGGCGTCTGTGCCGGGCCAGTCCAGTTTAACCGTCTTTGTTGGCATGTACATAATCCAACCGTAAGTTCCGGTCGCTTCGGTAGGCATTGGGCCCATCACGATGGTATCGTAGTTTTTTAATCCGTTAAAAGGATTCTCCGGGAAACCATCCAGTCCCGACTCTTCTATTACCTGCTGAACCATATACAGTTCGATTTGCTGGCGTATAATGCGCAGGTTTTCTTTGGCGACGACCTCTGTTGCCTGCAGCGAATTGGTTGTAAATTCCGGCACTACGAGAGCCGCAAGAATCCCCAGTATTGCGACTACTATCAATAACTCCACGAGCGTGAAGGCTTTTTTCATCTTTAGCTTCCATTGTAAACAGGGCGATATACAAACAACTCTGATATCGTCCGGAAATGAGGGTTCCTTTTGCACAAAATGATTATGGGACGTGAAAATATGCCCCTGTTTCAATACGCGAAATATGAGACGCCCGCTGAGTCTGTTCCCGTCCAGTCGAGTCTTATTATTTTTGTTTTGGGCTGATATATCCACCCGGTTGCCCCTGTTGCAGCGGCTGGGAAGGCATCCGCATCTGCTAAAACCGACATGGTCGTCTCATTATTAAAGGGATTTAGAGGCAGGCCTGATATGTATCCGCCGTCTTTCATCTGCATATTAAAGGTGGCGGAATTCGGGACAACCGCAGGGTCATCACCCGGGTATCCGGGTGCAACGCCGGTATGTTCGATCGCATAATACTCGATCTGCTGACGGAGAGTTCTCAAAGTTTCCTTTGCGGCGGACTCACTGGCTTGTTCGCTGTTGCCCTGGAACGCGGGAATTACGATGGCAGCCATTATGCCAAGGATCGCCACCACTATCATTAATTCTACTAATGTGAATGCTTTTTTAATATCGCGCATACTATTGCCATCCCTATTTATTGAATACACCTGCACCAGTATTCTATCGTCCAAAAAAGGGGCTGACTTTGGGCCCGAAGAGGTTATCGGACGCGATCAAGGAAGATTTTTCTGTATACATTCTGTGGTTTTGGGGGAAATAGCACGTGTTCTTCGCCGTGATTGCCGCTTAGCTGTCCTGCTGGTCGGAGTTGTTGGCCAGGCTCAGGACCGGGGGCTCTATTTCCCTGGCCTTTGCGGTTCGTGATACAATTATTCGATAGTAGAACCATTTGCTAAAGCCGATCAGTGCGAAGCCGCAAAATACGATCAATAACGCGCTGGACAAACCGCAAAGATAGATCAAACCAATGGTGCCGCCAAACCATACCAGATGAGCGAACGGCTTTCGGCCTTTGAGGTACTGATTGACCATGTGAGGGTAGCGGATCCTGCTGATCATCAGGACAGCGACGCCGACGGCGATAAAAGGCAGGGAGTACATGATCACGCTTTCGCCTATCTGGAACAGCCATGTTTTCGGCCCTACGGCGACGAGCATCCCTTCATAGAATACGACCATGCTTGCCAGCACGCCGGCGGCGGCGGGTGTCGGCAGCCCCATAAAGCTCATGTGGGAGGTTTCGTCCTCTTCGTTCTCGACGTTGAAGCGTGCCAGGCGAATTGCCGCGCAAGCGACGTAGACTGCGGCGGTGAGCCAGATGAACCTGCTCAGGAAGCCCGAAACGACCAGTGTCGTAGGCGCGACGAGTGCGGTTAGCTTATGCTCGAGCACTTTTAACATAAGAAACGCCGGCGCAACGCCGAAACTGATCATATCGCACATGCTGTCAAGCTGCCCGCCGAAACTGGAGGTCGTCTGGCTCATGCGGGCGACCCTGCCGTCGAGCATGTCGGCTATCATGGCGTAAAAGATCATGTACCCAGCCATAGCGAAGGTCGCCGGGCCCTTACTTGCAAAACCAATCGCGGCGAAACCGCAAATACCGTTGATCAGGGTGATAAGTGAGGGCAGGATCGTGATGAACTCGAGCCTCTGGCGCCTGACCCGCCGCAGCAGGCGTCTTTTTCTGGCTTTATTACTTTGGTCTTTCGGCTTGGCCATTATTCGTACCTCACCAGCGTGGTCAGGCCTGCCTTGACCTTATCGCCTATTTTTACCTGACAGACGGCATTATCCCTAACGGGCAGATACAGTTCCGCCCTCGAGCCGAATTTTATCATTCCGTACCGCTGACCGCCAGCGAATTCCTGCCCTTCGGTCGCCTTGCACACGATCCTGCGGGCGATCGCGCCGGATATCTGGCGAACCAACAGCTTATCGGCAGGTTCCGCAAGCCGGGTTATGGTCACATCGTTGGATTCATTAACTTTTGCAGAATCCGGATCCATTGCATTCTTAAACTGACCTTCTTTGTATTCAATCCGCTCCACCCTGGCCTTGCAAGGCATCCTACTAACATGTACGTTGAAAATGTTCAAAAAGATCCCGATTCTCAGGGCCTGGCCGTCAAAATGTGGGGCTGGGACTGTATCGATATCGGTAACCTTGCCGTCAGCGGGTGAAACGAGCAGATCGTCGCCCTGTGGTATGATCCGCTCCGGATCCCGGAAAAAGGCCAGAACCCATCCGAAAACCAGCGCCAAGACCAACTCCACGGCGATCATCACGCCTCCCGGCAGCCAAATCGCCGCTATCATCATCACGATCAGTATCGCAGGCATAACAAGGACCTGCGGCATCCCGTATTTTGTCAGTGGTATTCTCATATACGTATGATAAACTGACTCGCCGATTTAATCAAGCCTTGACGTGGGGGGCAAATGAGGGTAGTCTTTGCGGACTGAGAAATTCAGCGAAAATGGTAAGTCTAAATGGCTAATATTAAAGGAAGGACGAAAGCATGTTTACGGTAATTGTAGATGTTACGGCACGAGAAATCCTCGACTCCCGCGGCAATCCGACGGTGGAAGTTGATGTTCTGTTGGATAACGGCTGTTCCGGTCGGGCGGCGGTTCCGTCAGGGGCCAGCACGGGCGCATACGAGGCGGTCGAGCTTCGCGATACGAGGAGGCCCAAGCGATATCTGGGCAGAGGCGTCCTCAAGGCCGTTGGGAATGTCAACGAGATCATCGCTCCCGAGATATTGGGGATGGATGCCATGGCCCAGGAAGAGATCGACTCGATGCTGATCGATCTGGACGGGACGGAGAACAAGGCCAAGCTCGGCGCCAACGCGATCTTGGGTGTCTCGCTCGCCGTTGCCAGGGCCGCTGCGGAATCCGCGGGCCTGCCGCTTTACCGTTATATCGGCGGCTGTAACGCCAACATGCTTCCGGTACCGATGATGAACATACTCAACGGCGGAAAGCACGCCGACAATAACGTCGACTTCCAGGAATTTATGGTAATGCCCATCGGGGCGAAGGATTTTCCCGAGGCCCTTCGGATGGGTACGGAAGTCTTTCACACGCTCAAGGGTGTCTTGAAGGCCAAGGGTTACAATACGGCTGTAGGCGATGAAGGCGGTTTTGCCCCGTCGCTTAAGAGCAACGAAGAGGCGATCGAGCTGATCCTGGCTGCTATCAAGAAGGCAGGCTACAAGGCCGGCAAGCAGATCGCTATCGCGCTGGACCCGGCTTCGACGGAGATGTGGGTCAAGAGCACCAAGAGCTACAAGTTCTTTAAGTCGGCCCCGAAGAAGAAGGTTTCCTCCGACGCTATGGTAAAGCATTGGGCCGGATGGGCGGCGAAGTACCCGATCGTCAGCATCGAAGACGGTCTGGCTGAGGACGACTGGGACGGCTGGGCAAAGATGAACAAGAAGATGGGCGATAAGATTCAGCTCGTCGGCGATGACCTGTTCGTGACAAACACCAAACGCCTGGCCAAGGGCATTAAACTTGGCAGTGCAAACTCGATCCTGATCAAGCTCAACCAGATCGGCACGCTCACCGAGACTCTCGAGGCGATCAACATGGCCCAGAGAAACGGCTACACGGCGATAATCAGTCATCGCAGCGGCGAGACGGAAGATTCGACCATTGCCGATCTTGCAGTGGCGACGGGCGTCGGGCAGATCAAGACCGGTTCGGCGTGCAGAACCGACCGTATCTGCAAGTACAATCAGCTCCTCAGGATCAACGAGGAACTCGGGATCGCCGCTCAGTATGGCGGAAGTATCTTCAAATACGGATGATGTCGTGATCTCGCGGCAGAGTGGTCCGCGGAGTATTCGTAATGGCAAAAATTGCTGCCTTTGTGCAGTATATCCTGTTCTGCGTGTTCTTCGCGGCTGGGGCGGGGGCTATTGCGCTGTCGATCCTTGTCGAGCCTGAGATTCTCGATTATTACAGGAACCGGGCGCTTCTGAGTCAGATCGAGGCTGACAACGAGCAGATCAAGTCACTCACAGCCAAATACGACGCCCAGATCCGCGAGATACGTAAAGATCCGAATATACTGAGCATACTCGAACCGATCACCTTCGGCATAGAGCCGGTCGCCGACGACACCGCGTTTCCGACCGCGTCCGACGAGCAGTTGGCCGCAGCCGAGCAGGTATTGTTAGAGAATTTGAATCGAAAGCCCGACGAGGCGAACATCCCCCGATGGGTAACCCGATGCGCCGAGACGAAGAACCGAAAGATACTATTCTTCGCAGGCTCGGCACTGGTGCTGATAACCTTCATATTCTTCGGCTCACCAGCCAAAACCTAAGGCCCGGACAGAACACAGGGCGTTACTGTAGTTCCAAAAGTTTCATCTGGCTGTCGTCGTCGAGCCTTCGCATACCGTCTACGCCGGTGATCTCGATGATCGTTATTTCCAATACGAGGAACGTGTGCGCTCCGCCCCTCGGACAGCCGACCATTACCTGGCCTTTTTTGCCGATGGCTCCGTGGATGTGCATTCTCGGTCCATTATCGTCCCAGTAGATCGTGCCGACGCCCAACACCTCGCCCGGCCCGGCAAAATGCTCGAAACCGTGGACGATAGGATGCTCCTTTTCCGGCCCGACGACGACCTCGGCCTTGCGAAAGCCGCCGGTAACCAGCACAGCTGCGGCCCGTATGTCCTCTTTCAGGGCCACGGAATGAACGGATTCGTAAAGCTCCTCGCCCTCCGAAAGCCGCATCGCAATGACCCTGCCCGGTTTGCCAACTGAATACTGCATGACCAATTCCTCTGCCTTTAACAACCGTTACCACCAGCCAACATTCTACACAAAGAAAAGCCCGGGGCAAATATAAATAAGTCTCGACCCAAACAGCACCCGCCCAAACGGCACGCATAGCAGTGATTTCTTGCAATTCGGGGCATTTGTGGTAGGATGCGTGGCGGTGATATGGCAATTTAACTTTTATGCGAGGATATGATATGAAACGACGCGACTTTCTCAAGACGATGTCAATCGGGCTGGCAACAATGGGACTGCCGCAGCGGGCTTTGGCACAAAACAAGGCCTCCAGACCGAATATCGTGCTCATCTTCATCGACGATATGGGCTATAAGGACATCGGTTTTAACGGCAGCAAATACTACCTGACGCCGAATATCGACCGGCTTGCCGCTGAGGGGATGATCTTTACGCAGGGTTACGTCTGCGCCGCGAACTGCGCGCCGAGCCGGGCGTGCCTGCTATCGGGCCAGTTCACTCCGCGACACAAACTCTATGCAGTCAACACGGTCAGACGCGGCAATAAGTATAACGATCGGCTGGCGCTTACGGATGTGGAAGAGTCAAAAGTGCTGCCTGCCCAGACAATTACCTTTGCCGAATCGATGAAAAAGGCCGGCTATGCGACCGGGATGTTCGGCAAGTGGCACGTAGGCAATTTTGACGGCGATACCGGCCCAGCCGGACAGGGCTTTGGCACCGCACTACCGACCAACCCGCCAAAGATAACAAAATTTGAAGAGACCAACGACCCCAAGGAGATATTCCTCTATACCAACCAGGCCTGTCAGTTCATCGAAGAGAACAAAGACCGCCCCTTCCTGGTCTACCTTGCCCACCATGCGATCCACATGGGCATCCAGGCCCGCGCCGAGATGATCGAAAAGTTCGAGACCCGCAAAGGAGTGGGCGGGCAGAACAATCCCAATTACGCGGCCTTTATCGCCCACACCGATGACGGCGTAGGAAGGCTCATGGCTAAGCTCGATGAACTTGGGCTGGATGAGGATACCGTGGTGATCTTCCTTTCCGACAATGGCGGCATCCCGATAAGTTCGCAGTTGCCGCTGCGTGGCCTAAAGGGAATGTACTATGAAGGCGGCGTTCGCGTACCGTTTGCCGTCCGCTGGAAGAAGCAGACCCGGACGGGCTCGACCTGTGATACGCCGGTGTGCGCAGCGGATCTGTATCCGACGTTCCTCGATCTCGCCGGGGCCAAACCGCCGACGGGTCAGCCGCTTGACGGTTCGTCCATAGTACCCCTGCTTAAAGGCCGCAGGGCCCTCGAAGACCGGCCCATCTTCTGGCATTTCCCCGGCTACCTTTACCAGTCCGGCTGGACCGGCTCGCGAGACTGGCTGTACAGGACCAGGCCCGTCTCGGTCATTCGTAAGGGCGACTGGAAGCTGATGATGTTCATGGAAGAATGGTCGCTCGACGGCGGATGGGATAAACGCCAAAGCAACAACTCAATAGAGTTGTACAACCTCACAGCCGACATCGGCGAAAAGAAAAACCTCGCCCAGTCCATGCCCGAAAAACGCGACCAGATGCTACGAGAATTAATGGCATGGCAAAAGAAAACCAACGCACCGATCCCAAAGGCACCAAATCCGCAATACAACCCCAAAGCTAAACCGGAAACAAAGAAACGCGGCAAAAAGAAGTAACAGCGGCACCATGCCATATTTGCGCCTGATCGAAAGAAATTTTCCAGATTTTTTTGAACACCCTGTTGTGGTGTTCGTATATGAGGGTGAAAGAGGAAGCAAGGCAATAATAAATCGAATATCATCTTCCTCCTTTTAAAACCAGTTAGCCTGCGTAGATAAAAGGCGGCGTTGCGGGAAGCGACGCCGTCTTTTTTTACAGCCATCCGTCGTTGTTAACAGCCAGGTCTTGTGTAACAGCCGGGTCTTGCATCCTTCCGCTGTCGCTGGGTACATATTCCCCGCAGAATACTATTTTCGTAACATTTTAGCCAAATGCAGGGAGGCAGGACTCCGCCTCTGGCGGATGCTGTTTTATGCTGGATTCCCGCCTTCGCGGGAATGACAAAACGTATGTTAAACTTGGCTAACATGTTGCCCGGCCACTATTTTCCAGGTTATGGCGAACCGGATTGGTGCTGTGACGTATATTAAGTGGGTTCCCTGAAAAACAGGGTGTATTCCAGTGCCAGGTTTGTTTTTGTTCCAAAAACAACGACCATAGCAAGGGTGTCTTGGTTTTTCAGAGATCTCGAGTACCTTAAGACAATGGCTAAAATGGATTTTAATGAGTTCTCCTCCTTCCTGAAATGCCGGGCTCGCTTCGGCGGGCTTGGGCTGAGAAAAAGCGGTACCTTCCTCCTTGGTGCCGCTTCTTCTTGCGCGTATCGCACCGGCTGGGGTGCGAAAGCCGGTTTTGGGGCGGTCAATACCCTCAAAACTTGCATTTTCGGGGCTGGTATGATATATTAGCTATGCTAATATTTTGCAGAATTGCTTTGGCCTCTGTGAATCGGGAATCCTGATTTATCGGAGCCCAGGCACCGGGAGGACATCAATTATGGATCGGCGTGATTTTTTGAGAAGGTCCGCAGCCGTTGCAGGCGGGGCACTGCTTTCTAACCGGTCGCTCCAAGTCGATTTTAACTCCTCCAAAAAGCCGAATATTCTCTGGCTGATCGCCGAGGATTTTTCGCCTGATCTCGGCTGTTATGGCACGCCGGAGGTGAAAACGCCCAACCTCGACAATCTCGCCAGCGACGGGGTGCGATTTACCAATGCGTTTACCGCCTCGCCGGTCTGCTCGACGAGCCGCTCGGGATTTATGACCGGGATGTACCAGACGGCGATCGGAGCCCACCATCATCGCAGCCACCGCGGCGACGGCTACACCATACCCGAAAACGTAAAAGTCATCACCGATTACTTCCGCCAGGCAGGATATTTCACGTGCAACTGCAAGGACGGCAACTGGACGCAGCCGGGAAAGACCGATTTCAACTTTACATGGTCCAAGCCCTTCGACGGCACGGACTGGAGACAACGCGACGGCGATCAGCCCTTCTATGCGCAGGTCAATTTCAAGCAGACGCACCGGGGCTTCGTAAACGACCCCGACAATCCCATCGACCCCGACAAGGTCGAACTGCCCCCCTACTATCCCGATCACCCCATCGTTCGCCGGGACTGGGCCGACTATCTTGAATCTGCGCAGATTCTCGACGGCAAGGTCGGCGCCGTCCTTCAGCGGCTGGAAGATGACGGTCTGGCGGATAATACGATAGTGTTCTTCTTCGGCGACCACGGTAGGAGCCACGTTCGCGGCAAACAGTTCCTCTACGACGGCGGGATCAAGGTTCCGCTTTTGATCCGCTGGCCCGGGCGCTTACGGGCCAATACGGTCAGCGACGATCTGGTAAGTGCGATCGATTTCGGCCCAGCCTGTCTCGAAGCGATCGGTTTTACGCCGCCGGGGCACATGCAGGGCCGGGACTTCTTAGGCCAGGGCAGGGAAAAACGCGATTACATCTTCGCCGCACGCGACCGCCACGATGGGACATACGACCGCGTCCGCTGCGTTCGCAGCAAGCAATACAAGTACATCCGAAATTACTTCCCGAATCAGCCCTACACATCGCTCTACGGCGATTACTATATGCCGGGCCCTTATACCTCGTTTAACGCCTACAAATGGAAGTCCTATCCGGCGCTGACCGTCCTGTGGGTCCTTCACAACAGCGGCCAGCTTACGCCGGCTCAGGATAAGTTCATGGCGCCCGCCAGGCCGATGGAGGAGCTTTACGACTTGCACGCCGATCCGCATGAGATAAATAATTTAGCCGGCCAGGGCCAGTATCAGACCATTCAGGATCAGTTGAGCGACGAATTAGACAACTGGATCGCCCTGACCGGCGATCAGGGCCAACAGATGGAGGATACTGAGGTCACTCAGGATGTTATGGATGGCATGGAGTCCGGCTATGTAAACAGTATGGAGGGCCGGGGCTTCGCCGCCGGCGTCAGCCCGGAGGACTATCTCCAATACTGGCAGGATAAGTTCGGCTTGTAAGCTACACGGGCAGATCGAAACAAAACGCAGCCCCCCTGCCAACCAACGAAATGAACATCTCGATCAGAATGCACCAACCCAGACCTGCTTACTAATCAAGATGATACTCCTTTGTCTCCGTGATCTCAGGAGCGGGAAAACTCATTTCCGTAAGCTGACTGGCCTCAATATCGGATAGTACCGGCTCGTCGATAATTCTTGGCGTTATAAAGACAACCAGCTCATTGGTTATTTCCTGTTCGCCTTCGGATCTGAAGAGTCCGCCAATCAGAGGCAAATCACCCAGCAAGGGTATCTTGTTGATCTGTTTGGTAGATTCCTTCTTTCGCAAACCACCTAACACAACCGTCTGGCCGTCTCTTACCAGTGTTACTGTGTTGGCCTCACGTGAATCGACGACAGGAACTCCGCTGACCTCACCGACCTTAACACTGAACGAAGGCGTGATCTTAATCCGAATCATCCCATCTCTGGCAATATGCGGAGTAACATCGAGTTCCACGCCTACCTCCTTAAACTGGATCGTAGTCAGACTCCCACCATAGGAGCTTTGACTCTCGTCTACATACGGAAACTCGCTTACACTCTTAAATGTCGCTGTTTCATTATTCAGCACAAGTACCCGGGGATTTGCAAGCAAAGTTGCCGAGACGACCTCTTCCTGCAAGTGCAGAATAGCCCGCACATTTATGTGCGAATTCAATATGCCAATATCCAGCGTGCCTTCCGCAGCCTCGGTAAACGTTGTCGCTCCACTGAAACTGGCTTTACCGTAGGGCTCATGCGCACCGCCTGTAAGCGGGCGAGCCTCATCACTGCCAAGGAACGGGACACTATCCTCACTTGACTCGCCAAAAGTCGTAGTTCGCCCTGCATTCCAGTCAATACCTATGTCAAGACGACCCGTACTTGTTACATCATATATCTGGACCTCAACGAGAACCTGCTGTGTTATGCGGTCGATCTCTTCGACGAACTGATTTATCGATTTGATCATGTTTTCGTTGGCGGTAACAATTATATTGCTGGTGCCTTTATTTACGGCAATCGAGCCCTGGTCCTTGATGAATTCTTTTAAGGCGGAGGCAACCTCAGTGACATCGGCATAGGTGATTTGATAGATTTGCGTTCCAAGCCTCGTGGCAGCGACCTCAACTTCATCGATGGGAATTACCTTGATCATGTTTTCGCTGGGTATGTAAGTCCATCCGTGAACCTCGAGGATGATCTTGAGCGCCTCGTCCAGGGGCACATCGGTCACCTTGACGGTTACGTTGCCGATAACCTTTGGGCTCTTGATGATGTCGATATCGGCCTGGTCGGACAACTGGTCAAGTACCAGGTCTATGGACATGTCCCTGCACTTGTAACTGACGTTGGTCTGTAGTCTCCTCTGCGCCTCAGTGATCACCCTTTGGTCATGGATGCCGGAAGATTGATCCTGCGCATCTGCGGCTGGGACGAGACAGAGCAAGGCTGTCACACATGCCAAAAGACAATTCTTAGAGAAACTTTTCACCCCGATACTCATTGTAACCCCCGATCTATTTCGGATTCACCCCACTATATTGGTCGTTTGAACATTTTTCCAGCGCAAGGGAGACCGCCATCGCAGCATTTGCGAAGACCGCTTCCTGAAATGAGGAACACTTCATCACCGTCTGCCTCCCTTACGTAAACCCTTTGTCTATACCTGCTTAGACGGCATTATTATAACAGGATCGTCTCAAAAAATCAACAAAAATCGCCCCACGAGACCAATTTCAATACTTTTTAGCCACCCCTGAATTCATCGACAGCCCGTATCACCCCTTTAATCGTTATTATAGGACCATCACAATATCCGGTATCCCGGAGAGAATCGTGTTTTGCGGATCATTGTTCCGATCCGGTTCGGTTCTGCGACGCTACGGGTAAAGATTTCTGGAGAAATTGGCGCCATTCCTTTCGAACTCGACATCAGCCTCATTGATCTTGAGGATCGTAGCGCCTGCGAAAACGTCTCCCTCGTAAAGAATTTCTTCATCGACAACGATGGACTTGCCTTTCTGACTGAAATAAATGCTCTTTATTTTGATATCCTTGCCGACATCAACTTCCTCTTGGTCTTCCCCGACGTCACCGACAACAACATCGCCTTCTCCGACGATATCTTCGGGGTTTACATTCGCCCCAGCCAGCGTCTCCGCCGTCCGCACATCCATAGGATCACGAAGTTCCTCCGGATAAACCGGCGGAACTGTCCATGCAACAGTATTGTTAACTGCGACCATCGGGCCGGGGCCCACCGAATCCACTCCGGCAAGATCGGTTATCGTTTTTGCAAGATCGGATGCGGGATAAAGTGTCGGATAGAGCGCTGCACAAAGGACTATCAAAAGTATCGGCAACAAGGTAATCATTATCTTGCGTTTCGCATCGCTGACGCCGGGTATTTTTCCCGAGAGTTTGAATTGCTTCTTTCCGGCACCTCTGGCAATGGCTGCCTGCGACGAAGGAACGTTTCCTCCGCCATGGCCCATAAGCCTCTCTGCCAATGTCGCCCTGTGCGTATCGGATCGTGATGCACCGACACCACTTCCGGAAACATCTCCGGGACCCTGAAGCCGGGCATCATCGCTGCCTGCCGGCTGACTCGGGCGGTTTTCACCGGGACCGGCTGCATCGCCACCCTTCTGAACGGGCACACCATCAAAGATAGATGAGACCTTTCTATGCAGTCCAGCTTTTCGCTTGTCCATTGAACACCTCTTCGGCTAATTGCATGTATTCTCTCGCACCACGACTCTTTTCGTCATAGGTGATAACCGACTCGCCCGCACTGGGAGCCTCGGCCAATCGTACATTCCTGTGAATCATCGTGTCAAAAACCATCTCTCCAAAATATTCTCTCAGTTGACGCTGAACATCGCGACTCAAAAGCGTCCTGTTTTCCACGAACGTCAGGAGCATACCGCTGATCTGCAAAGCAGGATTGAAACGGCCCTTTACAATGTCTACCGTTTCGAGCAATTGCTTCAAACCTTCGATCGCATAATAATGCGTCTGAACAGGTATCAGCACCTCATCGCTTGCAACCAGGGCATTCAGGGTCAGGAGCCCCAACGACGGTGAGCAGTCGATAAGACACAGATCGTAGCTGTCGCCGAGGTCTGCAAGCAGTTGCCTGAGAACATATTCGCGGCTGGGGCGCATGGCAAGTTCGGTCTCCACCCCGGAAAGCAGGATATTACTTGGCGCCAGATAGACTCCCGGAATATAAGTGCGTCTGATAACCCTCGATATCGGGATCTGCATGTTCGTCAGGGCATCATATATACCATGCCCGGCATCCGACAGATTGTACCCCAGCCCCAACGCGGCATGGCCCTGAGGATCAAAATCGATCGCCAGAACGCGTTTGTTCATTCGGGCAAACGCCGCTGCAAGATTGACCGTAGTGGTGGTCTTGCCGCATCCGCCTTTCTGATTTGCAACCGCTATTACTTTCATTTTCTGTCCTGACACCGTTAACAGTAATTCGACTTTCTACCGACCCCTGGACTGACTGTTTTATTCGGGGACGACCTCTTCATTTTCCATTCTGACATACATATTGTATAAGATATGAACCTGGCTTTCGTTCTCGACGCGGCGGACCTTTGAAATTGTAAACTCATCAAGAAATACGACCGGTCCGTGACGCTCGAGGGCATTTATAAACTGGGCAAGCTGATTGAACGTACCGATAAAACTAACCGATGTACTGCTGCGACCAATATAGTCATAATTCGGCATTTCGGCGTATGACTTTTCTCCCAGTTCCTTGCTTGAGAACCCTTTTACACCGATCTCGTTGGCTATCCTGCTTATACTGAAGGCAAGCCTGTCGAGATTTTGAGGATTGGCCACATATTGGCCCAGATTCGCACTCATCGTTTCTATCCGCTCGTCCCATTCGATGCGAACTCCCGGCAATCCGACAGCCTGATACTGCTCAAGTTCCTCGACCTTTTGAGCAAGTTTCTCATTGACAAGAAGCATCGCCTCTTTCTGGGGACTCAGAAGCAAAAAATGAAGTCCGGCAAATGTGGCTACAGCCATTGCCCAGAGTATTGTGATCGTAACAAGAAATTTTTTATGTATCGGCTTCATAAAACACTGGTACCTAATTGACCTTAAAAACGCACTCTATCGTATAATGCATGATCTCATTTTTTTCATCCGTCTTTTGCGACAACTTGCGGATATTAGCCACCCTCTGCTTTAGGACCTCCGAGGCAGCCAACTTATGAAGAAAAGTCAGGACCGCCTCATCGCTGTCTACACCCAACTTACCGTAAATATTCAGGATCAGCCGCCTTCTTGGGACCGAAATGGTGATATTTTTGGTAGTATCCCGACGGAGCGGAACTGTCTTGAATACGTTTTCCGACTGGACTACAAGCTCTTCGAGAACAATGGCATCCGGGACATTGCGTGCCACCACTTCCAGGATCGGGGACCACTGCAACTGCTGGTCCATAATCTCGCCGAGTTCGCCCAGGCAACTGTTGATCTGTATCGCCTCGCGCTGAGAGTCCTCGTGTGCCCGCATAGATTCGGCGAGTTCGGAAATTTCACTTTCCTTTCTTGCCACATCCTGCCATTTCGTAGATAGTACTATGTTACTGCGCATATAGTCGCCGAGCCCGAAGATCGTCACGATGACCGGCATGGCGATCGAGATGGCCAGGAGCGTAGCCCCACCGGGTCTGCTCTTTATAGGAATACCCTGACCTTTTAGTAGATCTATTGTTAACATGCTAAATTGTCCTCATCGCCAGACCCGCCGCAAGAGCAAGCGAAGGGCCGTGCGCCTTGATAATATCGAATCCGCGACAGTTACTGTCGCATCTCATTTTCTCGAACGGGTTCCACAAGACCACTTTTGGTGAAAGCCTGGCATCGAGCAATTCACACGTATCCTGACCGGCGCCAAGATGCCCACAAACAAATATCTTATCCACCGCCTGGCCTTCATGCAGTGCGTAATACCGCAGGGTTTCCGTAACTTCCGCGATCAACGGTGTACATGCCGCCGCCATACCGCTGCGTATCGTCTGGTCATGGCGTCCATCCTGCCTCCAGCCGTAAAAAGTGTCTCGAATCGCATCTGGCGAGACATGTTCGGTGCTGACCCGACCGATAATCTCAGTGGCTGCATGTGGAATATCCCGCACAAACGGCAATCCACCGTCAGGAAGTATCACCAGATTACTGAAACTATCCCCAATATGAAGCAGCGCTGTTGTTTTGCCCGCCTCCTGTTTTTCGCACTCCAAATAACAGTTCAGCAGGGCCAGGCCGTCAATATCCATTAGTACACAATTCAAAGCGGCCTTTCGTACAAGTTGATTTCTGTGACCGATGACATCCGCCATTGCCGCGACAAGAATACCACATGTCAGGCCATCGGAACTCTGATCGTCGAGTTTCTTCGAGCCCAGCCTGTTATTGTTCATCAACTGGTAGTCAACTATAAACTGGCCCTCTTCGAACGGGCAGACCTGTTCGGCCTCAAACAGCACCGCATTGGCAAGTTCATCGTCACTGACGACAGGAAATTCGAAACGCCGCAACGCAATGTCATTGCCGGACAAACTGCAAACCGCATATTTGGTCTTAATCTTCACAGATTTGACACATTCTCGTATCGCCTTGATAATGAGGGCATCGGGGGCAAGTTGACCGCGGCTGGCATGGGCTACCCTCTTGCGACCAGCGGCGATAACACGATAATCGCCCTCGTCTTTGCGCAGCCAGACAGCATTGACACAGGAGACGCCAATATCGAGACCAAAAATGTCTTTATGGCCCATAAATATATGCTTCAAGCCCAAGTCCTGACTCCCTCAAAAATTTAGTCTTCGACAACAAACAATAAATTTACATCTCTCATGTCGTATAAACGTAACCTTAGTGTAGAGCATATCATATATTCGGTTCTTTAGAACGGTCAGTTCACAGGTTCACCAGTTATTATCGAATAATTTAAGCCTGCTTACTCACTTAACAAGGCATATTCCTGATAATCCCGATCACTCCATCCCCCGGGAGCAACAATATATTTGCTCTGCAATCCCATATTACACGACAAAATGCCGTTTAAAAATCTTTCATCAAAATAGTAGTTCCTTTTATATCCCCCGGCTCCATGTAGCACTGCTCCCTGCACAGGCTCCACTATCGCCCCTGCGAGAATCAAAGTCGCCTCTTTGTCGAATCTTCTTGAACTTGAACCTAAATTCTCCATTCCCCAACTGCCACCGCCACATGTTATCGCCGCCTGGACCACCATTGACGACGGAAGGATGCGATAGAAGTAAGAGCCGCCGAAACCTTTGGCGGCAACCGGCTGATATTCCAGTTGAGCGCCTTCCTGATCCGTATATTTGATAGGCTGATACGATTGCCTCGGGAGATACCGGCTTAGGCGAGGATCAATTATCTTTACCGTGCCATGCTGAGAAAACAGGTGCAAAACATTGTCATTATCCGAAAGAGGGGCTCTCTTAACAAGATTTCCATCGCTGGCAGTTTCGCTAAACTGCGGTCCGTCGTATTCCAGGGGGCTTACAACCCAGATGTTTCCCGTCGCGACAACCGTAAGTCGCCCTTTTAGTTTGCTTGGATACCACTTTGTAAAGCCTGGGACGAGCTTAATGTTAATTTGCCATTGATCACCGATGCTTTGGACCGCACCGCCAACAATTACATTGCCATCGACAAAGATATGCCCTCCCTTTTCAGTTTCCGCCACTTTACCCGAAGGCAAAGTTATCTTCTGGCTTACGTAGCTTCCCGCGATCGGACCGTCATAAGTTACCGACCGGTTATAGCTTCTGGCGTAATGATAACCATAGACAAGTGATGGTTTGTATGCATGAGAACTGCTGTCAAAGTCACGAACGTAGTCAAACTTGCCTCCGGGAAGGGTGGTAACGGTACAGTTATTGGTAACTCTGACCATACCGGTGTTGGATTTGAGGTAGAACTCCAACTGTACGGCTGGCACGTTGACACGTTCGTCAACAGCTGGGATCACAGGGCTGATTCTCGGTTGATTGCCGGTCCTTTTCGAAAAATTGAAGGCACTTTTCGTATCGTGTTCGAATCTCTGTACCCTTTTTTCAATACTGCTACGGCTGGCAGGACCGCTTATCTTGCTGTTAGGCTGGTCAAAAAAGATACCCCCTTTAAATCGCCCTATTATTCTGGCATACTTGTCCTTATCCCGTCCCCAGCTTCTGTAGCGGGACTCTCCCATAGAAACACGATGCGTCAGTGCAGTTTTTCCCAGGAGACGGATATCCGCGTCGCCATCTTCAGGCCAAATGTAATCAACCGGCCAACCGTGACAATTAATATGTAAAGGCATCTCAATGATATCGTCTTTCATAAAGAAGGCAGGTATCTCATTGAGCATGTGCGATCCGGCGGGAACCCTGGTGCGGCCTATGTCCCATCCTGTCACAGCCTGTGTTACAAGGGCCTCGATAACCCAATGCCCCTCCCGGCCACAATGCCCTCTTGAAATAATCTTGTACATGGCCTGGCTGTCGCTGAAATCCTCAAAACTAATCGCATAATTGGCATTACTGCTCGCAAAGCTAATTCCGTCTTCAACGCTTATCGCCTTGACTGCACTTGAACCCCTGTCGTTCCTTCCCGGCAGAGGAGCCATCGTACCGAGGAGATCTTCCTGCTCACTCATCCAGTGTATCGCCTTTTCGTACCCGGCTTCGGCGGCCAGTTTTGCCGATGCGACATTTTGAATGCGAACCGCCCGGAGGCGCGCACCGTAAGATATTTTCAGCAGACCGAGGCCGATGATCGCCAGTATAAGGACCGCGGCGACGACCATAATAAGTATGAAGCCCTTCTGCGACCTGCGACGGCGCAACTTAATTATATCTCTGTGGTTCAAACCCACAATCTCCCGTTGAAATCGATCTCAAGACACCTGGCCCCCCAGCCTGCCCCCATAGCAGGAATCAGTTTCTCAAAAGTGTTGTCGCCATTACGACGGACTTCCTGCCATCCGAAGGGTCCGTAAGCGTCATTTCCATTCTAATACAACCCTGCTTGCTGTTGTTTATTTCTGTGCGATCAAAACGAACAGAAGTAACATTCTCGGCAAGGATCTGCGGTACGATATCTCGCTGGCTGCCGGGATATAAACCGAGTTCGACAACTAAAGTTTTTTCCTGCGTATCGTGGTAGAATCGGGCATAACGGTTGGGAAGTCTGGAAGAACCGACATTACCCGGTCCGCCATGACCTAAGGATACCGCTCCCTGGTCCCAAAACCTGAATACAACGACCTGCCCTGACTCGAGCATTCCTCCGCCCGGTGCCATGGATAGCACAGGAGCCTCGTCGCCGACAGATAACAGTTGAGAATATTCACTGTACGATATTCTTCCGATATGACCAAAGATAGCCGTAGCGCCATGGCCCTCGATCTCCGTTATCCGGTTGGCTCTCTGGTACATCCGCTCCCAATCCCGTTGACCGCCGACAACCATTACACTGATGGCAGTGAGCGGAATGACGGATATGGTACAAGTCACAGCCAGTTCGATCAGGGTAATCCCCTTCCTGACGCGTCGTCTGCCGATCAACTTGTTCCTGCCCGTCTTCATGCTCAGTCTCCGGCCTGGTCCACTCGTCCATTCGTAGAAAGCGTAACCGACCCTCGCTGCCATTTAACTCTTGCTGACAAGTCCATAAACTGCCGATATCCGAAAGGTCGAATAAGTTCTATCCGCATATCGACATCTTCCACGGTAATTTTAAAATATCCATCGTCATTATAAGAGAACTGCTGGCCGTCTATCTCCAATGTTGTCGGATTTGGAACCATGGGGGCGGCGCTGGCGTACAACTCAGAACCCCCATTGGCCTTCCAGTCCTCAAGCAGATAATACCCTACGCGAACGGCACTGGCATAGGCTCTTGCGCGCTGGGTCTGCACGGCGCCGTGGTAACCGTAGCTTAGTCCCCCGACAACGCCAATTGCTACAACCACACAGGCTATGATCACTTCAACCAGCGTCATGCCGCGCGCTTGCCTGCTGCCTCTGCCTGCCAAATTCATCATCCCTCACCCCACAATTCCGTCCGAAACAAAGGGGATCAGAGGCCCCCTCGTTCATGTCGAGGGGGGCCCCTGTCCCTTTACTGACTTAACTCACTTGCTTACAGTGCTGTTTCCACCCATTCGCCGTTCTCGGCCAATGTTACTTTCGTGGGCGACTTAATGCTTTCGCCAGCCGTAGCTGTAATCGTGAAGACCAGGTCATTCTCTGTGCGATCATAACTGCCTACCCAAGTAAAGTTATCCTGATTAAAGTAGGTTCCGGACAGGTCCTCGTTGAGAAAACCCAGAGCGGTGCGATCGATCGCATCGAAATTCGGATAATCGAGGCCCTTCTCTGCAATATAGGCACGCAGCGCACTGGCTATCGTGCCCATAATCGCCTTGCCTTCGGACCACTTGGCTGCATCAATTCGACCCCGCATGATCGGAATCGCGACAGCAGCCAGGATGGCGACGATAAGAATCACCACCATCAACTCCACCAATGTAAACCCTTTTCTTGTTCTCATAACATACTCCTTCCTACAAAATTATAAAAAATCTGTGGCGCCACATAACGCCACCATATCACCGATTTTCTCGTTTACTCCGGTTCTCCACATGTCAATTGTCAGGCTACGGAAACTCCTGCCATGTACCGTCCTGATCAAGCGTCATCTTCGACGGGGTAGATATTCCCTCTCCCGCCATCGCTATGATCGTATATGTCAATCGATTTTCACTCACGTCATAATCACCTGTCCAGGAAAAATCATCCTTGTCGAAATAGACACCATCCAGGTCGCTGTCCAAAAAGCCCAGTGCCGCCTGACTAAGCTCGTCGAAATTGTAAAGAGTTTCATTTCTGGCCGCCGTATAGGTCCGGATCGCCTGGCTTATAGAACCCATAAGAGCTTTGCCTTCCGACCAATTGGCCGCATCGATCCTTCCTTTCAGTATCGGAATAATTACGGCAGCCAGGATCACCACAATGGACACCACAACCAGCAACTCAACCAAAGTATAACCTTTTCGTTTTTGCATAACAAATCCCCACCGCATCAACTACAAAGCACTATTGCTTTTCTTTTGCCAATTGCCTTTCTCCGGCTAAATGCCCTTATCAAAAATTCCTCACTTAAAGTTTTTAATGAATATCCGACATAGCGAAGATCGGCAGATACAACGCTATTACCACTACCAATACGATCGCACCGACCACTACGATCACCACAGGGCCGAGAAGGCTCAAGAGTGTCGCCACGGTGGTATCCATCTTGCTTTCATAATAAGAGCTGGCGCGGTTGAGAACCTTTGGCAGCGAACCGCTTTTTTCTCCGACCTGAACCATCTTGGCAACCATGTTCGGGAAGACGTCGTTCATCGCCATGGCTCTGGATACGCTTAGCCCTTCGATCGTGCGGTTCTTGGTGCTTACGACAGCATCTTTCAGTATGTAATTGTTTGTCATCTCGGAAAGTATATCGAATGATTCGATAATTGAAACTCCCGCGGCAAGAAGGGTGGCCATTGTCTTGCAGAAAGTGGAGAGGAAGGCCTGTCTGATCAGCCGACCGAACAACGGCAAATCAAGAGTCACCCTGCATATCCGCGCATAGCCCTCACTGGACTTGCTGTATATGTACAACATAAACATGACGAAGACCATGAAAACGGCGGCATAACCGCTATTGGCGGCTATATGATCATAAACACTCAGGAACGCCCGCGTAAAAGCAGGCAACTCGCCACCCATCTGATCGAATATCGACCGAAACCTTGGAATGATCAGAGTCATCATGATCACAAGGATTCCAAACACGAATACAACGACAAAGATCGGATAGGCAAGGGCTGTTTGCAGCTTCTTGACAAACTGGTCGCGGCTGGAAAAGAAATCCGCCATACGGTGCAGGATCGTTTGCATAGAACCACTGGTTTCGCCCGCCAGCAGCATGGAGCAGGAAAGCCTGTCGAAAACCTTGGGGTACCTCGAAGCACTTCTGGAAAAGGATTCACCCTTTTGAATATGCTCGGAAATATCCATGAGCGTTTCCCGGAAGGAAGAATCGTCAACATCTTCGGCAACTGTAGATATCGCCTCGGTGATCAATACTCCGCCTTCGACCATCGTAGCCAACTGCCAGCAGAAGGATGCCATGTCGGCATACTTAGGGCGCTTTTGCCCAAGAGTCGGCGATTTGCCCGATTCGGCATCGGCATTTTCAATGGTAACGGGAATCAGACCGCGCTCGTTAAGCCAGGCAACAATTTCATGCTCAGAAACTGCACGCCTGCGTCCACTCTTGCGGCGCCCATTAATATCCTGGGCTATGTATGCAAAACTTTCCATCACGGCACCTTTACAAGGCCAATTTTCTCGCCTGCAACGGAGACCCGGCGGCTTCACTTTGCCACCCCACCCTTGGCTTGCCACAGGCACCTGCCCTCCTCCGAATAGTCAGACAGGCTCCCTCTTAACCTTTAATATACAGTCGCATTTTATCCTCTACGGCCAAAAAAGTCAATATATTTTTTGGAAATTCCTGCCAACTTTTAGAAAAACTTTCACAATGCGACTTTGAGCCTCGCCTAATACTCTTTTATCGGGTCAAACCCTGATCGTGCCGCCGTTTTTTCGTACTAAATGCACACTTAGCTTACACCAAAGCGGGGGTATATCCCATTAGAGGCAGGATTTACGGACAATGCGGATAGGATGCCTCGTGATGATTTGATGTGATGGTTGCCATGCAGCCTCCGTGCTCCAAATGGCTACCTCAAAATCCCGTGTTATGGCAGTATGGGCGGCTGAATGTGTGAATTTTCATCCTCAATGAGCGACACTGCCAAATAACGGATAAACCGGCCCGGAAACAACTGATTGCTCGTCAGTCAGCGGTAATTTTTGTGGCTTTCTAAAGGTCCATGCCTCTCGTAAATGTCGCATCCAGGACCTCATCAGCGGTGGTGATCCCTTCCATTATCAACTTTACCCCGCTTTCGACCAGATTCCCGCCGCCCGCCTCATAAGCCCGCTGGCGAATCTGGGCCTCATCGGCTGATGAGGTTATCAATTGACGCATCTCATCGTTCATGTGCAAGAGTTCAAATATGGGAAGCCGGCCCAAATATCCGGTTCCATCACAAGCGGCACACCCGACTCCATGATAGAAAGTGTGGCGACCGGCCTCATACGGATCCATGCGAAGTCTGGCAATATCCTCCTCGCTTACCTCGGTCGGTTCCTTGCAACTGGTACATATCTTTCTGACCAGTCTCTGGGCAACGATCATATTCAATGTCGAGACAAGCAGGAACGGCTCGATCCCCATATATGTCAACCTGCTTATCGACCCAGCCGCGTCGTTGGTATGGAAGGTGCTCAGGACCAAATGGCCGGTAAGCGAGGCCTGTATGGCTATCTCGACGGTCTCTTTATCGCGAATCTCACCGATCAGAATAATATCGGGGTCCTGCCGCAGGATGGTTCGCAGACATGACGCGAATCCCAGATCTATTTCAGGCCTGATCTGGACCTGATTGATGCCTCTTAGCCTGTATTCGACCGGATCCTCGACCGTAGTGATATTCTTTCGCGGATCGATCAAGTGATTCAGGGCGGCATACAGCGTCGTGGTCTTGCCGCACCCGGTAGGTCCGGTGACAATAAGAATTCCATAAGGCTGGCTCAATACGCGTATGAAGTCTTTCAGGAAGTCCTGGGTAAAACCGAGTTTGTCGAGTTCATGGCTTACCGCCTTCTTGTCCAATATTCTCATTACGACTTTTTCGCCGTATATGGTCGGCAGTGCACTTACACGAACATCGATATCGCGGCCCGGCGCCTTGATCTTGAACCTGCCGTCCTGAGGCAGTCGCCGCTCGGCGATATTCATGCCCGCCAGGATTTTCACTCGTGTTATGACGGCTACATCCATGCTGCGGGGCGGCGGAACCGTCTCTCGCAGAACGCCGTCGATTCGCATGCGCACGATCATTGCTTTTTCCTGCGGTTCGAGGTGGATATCGCTGGCCTTTCTCTTGACCGCCTGACTGAGCAGCAGATCGACAAACCGTATCACAGGGGCCTTGGTTGCCGCCGCTTCTTCGCTGGTGATGTCGGCCTCGATGATGTCTTCCTCGCGGATAATCTCCTCTCCGCTTTTGAGTTCAAGTTCAACGAGATCGCGAAGCTGCTGCTCGGCTATGTGAGAGCCATGGTAAACCGCATCTATGGCATTCCTGATATTTTGAGCGGGGCTGACTACCACCTTTACCGGCTGTTTGATCTTCAGTGCGACAGTGTCCTTGGCGACGATGTTGAGGGGGTCGGACATCGCGACAACTATGTAGCCTTCTTTGTCACCCACTCCAACAAGACAAAAACGCTTGGATATTTTTTCCGGGATTCTCTTGGCAACGTCCATATCGATCTCGAATGAACTGTCCAACTGCATGTAGTCCATGCCAAGATATTCGGCCAGCGAGCGACTGACAGAATCGCTGTCAAGCATCTGGAGCCTCTGGAGAACCTCTCCAAGTCGCCCGCCATGCTGATTTTGTTCGCTCAGCGCCTCGCACAGCTTGCGGTGGGTCAACTGACCCCGCTTAACCAACCATTCCCCGAAGAAAAGCCGCGAGGAACCGCCCTCTTTTTCCTTAATTTCCTGCATTTATCAAACCACCCCTATGGGCCATTAATACATAAATATATACGTCGCTGTCTCCGCAATTATTGCGTGGTACAACCCCTGCTTTATTATAACAACATTCGTCAAAATTGCCAACGGGAAAAAGGCTGGTCGCCCTTATCCGGCAGTACCGGGCCCGGCGGCGTTCAAGAGCGGACAAGTCCGGGACTTATTTTGTCTTTAACTCGCCGCACAAAGCCTTTTCCGGCTCTGTCTGGGCTAACAATTCCACAGCTACCATATCAACTCCGGTCGGTATGACCAGCGATATCACAAGGCCGCGACCGGGGTTTTTGGCCACCGACAGCGTGCCTGCCATAATTTCGACCAGGGCGCTGCAGATCGCCAACTCCATCCCTCCGGACGCAAACAGCATATCAGCAGGCTGGTCGGCGGAAAATGGCTTGAACATCTCCCCAGCCTTTTTAAGGGATGTCGTCGGGCTGGAGTCGACAAAGTCAAAAGATATACTCGATCCGTTATCGCCGTCCAGGACACTGACCTTAATATGGACGTATCCATCCTCGGTCCGGGCAATTGCGCTGTTGGCGAGATTCAAGAGGCATTTCAGCAGGAGGCTACGGTCACATTGAATCGCAGTCGGTATTGCTGTGGATTGTACAAATGCGAATTCCAATCCCTTGCCGCCAGCCCTGGCCTGCATGATCGCGCAGATTTCCGAGAACAACTCCTCCAAACTGCACTGGCGGACCTGGGCGGTGACTTCGCCCGACTGGATCCGGCATAGCTCAATAGCATCGTTTAGAAGCGAGGCGATCTCGCCGCCTGCCCGGGCAATATCAAGGAGGTCTTGCTTTTGTTCGCTGCCGGGCAACTCATCGGCGATTATTTGGCTTAGACCGGTTGCTGCGTTGAGATAGGGCCGCATCCGTTCTGAAAGGGCAATTATAAAGCCCTCATCTATCGGCTGCGGAACATTTACACGACTTTTTGTTTTTTTTGCCACGTTATCGCCTAATGCCTCCCACAATCGTGCTCAATGTGTTTGGTGCCGTCTGTCGCTTGGCCGAAATTGTCTGGTTGTACATTTAGTACCCATAGTTATAGCTCCCAAACGTCCTTATTTTCGGTTTTCTGCATTTGCTCAGTCCCGACACACCTGAACCGTTCGATAATCGCTTCATCGGCACTTGATAGCCCCGACGTTAGCTGCCTCAGTGCCGGAGCCTACAAAGAGCCTGCCAACTGGCAGGGTAACTAATCCGAACCGACTATCGACGACAAGGATTACCCTCTTAAGTGTCTGGAGAACAAGCACTTAGGAGAATCGCTTACAGCAGGGTTTTTCGGGGGCGGCATTGACGGTCGTCCTGCATATATATCCATCAGCGGATAAATGGATAGCACGTCCGATAATAATTCGCTGGGAGTTGAGTTTCGCGATGACTTCTGATGGCCTTTGGTTAATCACAGCGAGGTTGCGGTGGACTAGGGAATATCACATTATGGACTGAGGAATGCCACATTGTGGACTGGGGAATGTCACATTATTGCCACATTGCCGAGATGTCGGCAAAGTCAATGTAGTCGACCTCGCCACTCGTAGTCAGGTCTGTCCCGAAACACCAGTCGCTTTCATTGCCGCCCGAGTCATTGCACCCGGTATACAGCCAGTAAGAAGCAAAAAAGGCCAGGTCGTCAGAATCTACCACGCCGTTTCTGTTGTAGTCGGCTGGCGGCCGCCATTCAAACGCACCCATATCGACTGCCGCGCTTGCGATGCGGATATACCCGTCGCAATCGCCAAATCCGGCTGAGATCGCCGAATTGTCCCCACTATCAATGCACGGTGAGGCAGCGAGTAAATGCACATCGTCGTCATTGGTGCCGTCAGCATCTGCAAACAACGGGTCGCCGTCTATGTTCCCGATTCCGTGGTAGACATTTGCGCCATTCGGGTCGTCATCCTGTACACAACTGTAACTGACGACAGTCATGCCGCCGTATATCTGGGTTAGCTCCGGGATGCTTCCGCCGTCGGTATTTCCCCACAGGATGCAATTGGTCAGCAGCGGACTGCCGAGGGGCTGATTGAAGACGACTGCGCCACTGGAAATGGCTGTATTGTCGGTAAAGGTGCAGTTCACGAAGGACGGACTGGAAGTGTCAAAGTTTGTAATTGCGCCCCCGACCAGTGCCTGGTTATTGCCAAACCAGCAGCTTTCGATCGTCGGGTTACTGCCGTTCTGGTTGGCAATTCCTCCGCCACCTCCGTTTGTCGAGTTGTTGACAAATTTGCAACTGATCACCGTCGGGCTGGAGGAACTGTTATACATTCCGCCGCCGCCAGTGTTATTGTTGGCATTACCAGCCGTGATAACAAAACCTTCGAGCAGGGCACTGGGGCTGTTACCGCTGCCCGTAACGACATTGTAGCTGTTGTCACTATTGCCGACGGTGTCGTCGTTATCGTTGAGGTCGCCGCTGAGGATGGTCGGATATTGCCTGATATCCCTGGTATTCGGGTCAGCGGAGACGATGCCGACATGGCCTCCCCTGATCTTGACGCCATCGATCAACTGAAACGAAGCACTGCGGTTGCCGGCGGTTTGGTTAACGCCCTCATCGGGTTTGTAGGTGCCCTGTGCGACCTGTATCTGATTGATACCACCGTTGGAAGCGTCGGCGATCTCGATCGCATCCTGAAGGTAATTGAGGGCATCGTCCCATGTTCGACCGTTATTTGCCCCGGTTGCCGCTTTGTCGACTACGATGCGGGAGGGGACCTGGATTTCATAGGCCCCGATATCTACGATCGCTCCGGGCCCGTTGCCGGTATTGACATGCCACGGGTCCTCGATGATTCGCGGCAGGCCGTCAAGATCGTAAGGCACCTTTTCGGTGGTGTCGCTGTCATCGTCAAGGTCGGCGGTATCGGCGGAAACAGTAGTGCTGTCGCCGGCATCGCTGCAAACAGACACGATTTGCAGACGATAATCGGATATTATGTACGGGTCAGAACTTTCGACATACCCGCCAAGCGACAAGGCAACGTTGCCGACGACCTCGATCGTTGTGGCGGTATTTGCGGCGATCAGGACCTGCCGTTTTTGCCATGTATTCGGGTTGACAAGCCTGTTAACCAGGGCCCCTGGAGTAAAGGAGCCGGCAAAATCCGTAAGGGCGGTCCGATTTGTCACCGGATCATAGACAGGATCGATGTGCCATGCTCCTGTAACGATCCTGTCCGGGTCGTACATGGCAAATGACGGGTCTCCGTCGGAACTGTTGGTGACAAAACCGTCGGCGATGCCGTCTAAGTTTGCCGCCCCGGTAAACGTTTCATCCTGATCGAAGTCATAATAGTCTCCATAATCGTTCGGTTCGTTGTTGTAGAAGTGGCAATAGGAGACATTCGGGTCGGCGCCTGCATTAGACTCGTATATTGCATGGTTGTCGTTATCGGCGAACAGGCAGTTAATAATTGTCGGATTGGCCGGGATTGGAAGCAGCGGCGGCGGCGGCGCCGGTGTCGGCGACTCGCAGTGCACACCACCACCCAAACCACCTACGATATTGGCTGAATTGCTGACGATGGTACAATTGACGATCATGGGCGACGACCCGTAGCAATCAATTGCGCCGCCACCTGTGCCGTAGAGTACGCTGTTTCCGGCCAGCAGGCAGTTGACGATCGTCGGTGAACATTGGATGTCCAACTCAATGCCGCCGCCATACGATACGGAATTGTTGCCGACTATCTTACTGTTTGCGATCAGGCCGTCGACAAGATTGCGAAAATAGATCCCGCCTCCCAGACCGTCGACCATGTTGCTGGCGATCAGTGAATTAACGATCTCGGGCTCTAACACCGACCCGTTGGACTGACAATACACCCCCCCTCCTTTGGTGGCGTAGTTGCCGATAATAGTGCAATTGTCAATTGCAAGGGCAGGGCCCTGTGCAAATTCGAAGTGCAGTCCGCCGCCGAAGCAGTCCCAGCTTGAGGGGATAAACTCAGCCATATTGTCCTTAAGAACGCTGTTTTCAAGGTTCAACGACGAATCATAGCAATATATGCCCACGCCATAACTTTCCCTGTCGGCACTAAATATCCGGTTATAACTGACGGTGGAATCTACGATCCCTACCTGGCAGTTCGATGCGTACACTCCTCCGCCATAGGCATAATCGTCAAGACTATTGGAATTATCGCTACGAGCCGAGTTGCCGGAGATGACTGAATTGGTGATCGTCAATACATTTACGGCGGTGGTGTCGGAACTGCAATAGACACCTCCCCCGCGACCGGCCTGATTGTCGGCGATGCTCGGGCAGTCCGTAATTGTTAAAGAGCCCCCTTGACCGGAACTGCAATATGCCCCTATGCCGCCGCCATAGGCCGCCCTGTTGCTTTCTATGGTACAACCGATGATCGTCGGAGACGCTGTATCCATGCACGCGATCGCACCGCCGTATCCGCCGACAAGTTGCCCGGTCACCTCGTTATTAATGATAATGCAGTCCTTAATGGTAGGCGAAGTCCCTGCCTCGCAAAGTATTGCCCCTCCATTATCATTTTGCATGTAGCCGCCTGTAATTGTAAAACCTTCGACAACCGAATCAGGCCCTTCGCCGTTTTGGAAGTGGAAAGCACGGTGGCCGGAACTGCCGACGATAGTGCAGTTTTCGGGTCCGTTGAAACTGCGCACCTTAATTGCCTTACCCTGAAAATCAAGATCCCAGTTACCCGGACCGGAGTAGGGGCTGCGTGGGGCTCCGCCCTGAACTAAAACGACATCGCCATTATTGCAGGCATTGATCGCACTTTGAATGTTGGGGTATTGGATTGGCACGTACCGGTTACCTGCATGAGCGTTTCCGACGCAAGCCGACAATACCGAAACGATTATTAAAATCGCCTTTTTCATCACCTTTTCCCGCGGCACAGATTACGTTTGCCAGTTGTCAGCGTCCGTGCCGCTCCCGTCAGGCAAATACTCGGCTGAGGGCATACGCCTGCCCCCGGCTCAACGCCTGCTGGAAAATACCCTCCAAGTTACACCTACTTATCATACACGAAGAGGCCCCCGGTTGCAAGAAAAAACCGGCAAAGTGAGGCGTAAAACCGGCCTTTCTGCTAATAACAAAGGGACACACCAATGTTTCGGTGAGCCTGGCAGGGCTGTTGCCTTGAGGGCATACCAGACCTGTCTTGTGTTGTTTGTGTTTGCAACTACATCTATATTTATAACCACACAGGTCTATTGGCAACCCTGTTAACAATAGTCGCCCTTGCCAAGCACGTATACCGACATTGACAGTCCGGTTTGACTACACACAAAACCTTCCGATAATAGGGCATTTCCTGACCGGCTACGTCGCTATTGCAGTAAAAAAAACAAAAAAAATGAAGATTTTTCTTGATTTTTCCGCTTTGGCCGTGTATAAATGAATGAAGGTAGCTTGCGGACTTTGCGCTTGGAGGAGCGGTGAGTGAGGTTTTGGTGCATTTCAAACTTCCCTCATTACTGCAGGTACGGATTTATGACGTCGTGGTTGTGCGATTGGACATGCCGATTGGCATGCGCACGGTTGTGTGGCAATAAATTCCGATACTCAGACGGCGTCAACTTGAAATTTTTACTGTCTAAAGATGACAAGTAAAAGAGGAGGACGGGTAATGAAAAGCTCACTGACAGCAGTGAAACTGTTAGGCGCATTCTTGACTTTGTGCAGCCTGGTAATATTTTTGCTTCCGATAAATGCCGGAGCATCGAACATTCCGCCGGGGTTTCTGGACACGCTCATAGATGACGAGCCTGCTCCATGGCCGAAGTACGCCACGGACCATCAGTTGGAGTTGATGCAGCTGTCAGACCCGCCGGCCGGTGGCGCTGAGATGGCTGGGGAGCAAGGCAACGGAAAGCCGACCGGAAACGTCAAGTGCTCTGCGGAATACGATCCGGTTTACGGCATACTGGTGCGATGGGGAACGCACAAGCCTCTGCTTACGGAATTCATTGTCGAGTTGACAGAGTCGGACATGGACGTGATCGTATTCGTACTGGTCAGAGACAAAGACGGCGGCAAGCAACAGCTAAGCGCCAGGTCGACTCTTGAAGATGCCGGTGCCGACATGGACCGTGTCAGGTTCGTTCCTTATCGCTCCTATAGTGTCTGGATCGGTGATTACGGGCCGCGTTTTTTCTGGGAGGATGGAATCCTTCGCATTCTGGACCATATCTACAACCGCCCGCTTCCGAGAGATAATAAATTCCCGGGTTTTCTCGGTGATCTCTGGGACCACCTGGTTTATAATCTTGGCCTGAAACACGGCGGCGGAAATTTCCTTTGCGATTCGAACGGACAAGGGTTCATAAGTTCACTGATCCGCGACGATATTGAGGGCAATCCGAATGTAACCGACAACGACATTGCCACCGCTTTTCTTGATTATCTCAATAGCGATGTTACCATTTACGATCGTCTTCCCCCCGGCCTTGAGCGTACGGGCCATATTGACATGTGGATGATGCCGGTATCCGACGACGATGTCATTGTGTCGGAATTTCTCCCGGGCTCCGACGGTTATGCCGAAACGGAAGCTGCGGTTGCGGATTTACAGTCCAGAGGCTTTAATGTCTGGCGGACTCCAGCGAAAACCGCCGGCGGCATACATTATACTTATGCAAATTCCAAAGTTGTCAACAACAAGATTTTCATTCCGAAATACGATGAGGATGATGACGACGACGAACACAAGGGCCATGACGAGGATGCAAAGAACGCCTATAAGGCGGCCAAACCCAATTGCAAGATCGTTCAACTGCCCTGTAAGTCCATCATCAACCTTGGCGGAGCCATTCACTCGATCGGGAGTAACATCTATGTCCCGTCCATGCCGTTCGTTGAGTTGCTTACACCCAATGGCGGTCAGTATCTGGCGCCGGGACAGGCCCAGGAGATCAAATGGATAGCGCATGGCGACCCCAATGTTGCCTCCGTTGACCTGTACTATTCGGCGGATGACGGGCAGACATACCCATACGAAATCGCCTCAGGGATTGACCATACCAGATTGTATATGTGGACGGTGCCGGATGTATCTCAGGACAAATGCAGAGTCAAGATCGTTGTTCATGACGGCACCGGTTCGGCGGAAGATACATCAGACGAGGGTTTTGTAATTGACGATATAACCGAGGTTACGCTTTTTGCCAGCGACTTTGAAAACGACCCGAATATTTCGGACAAGTGGGTTGACGAGACTCCGGGCTGGTACCTCGATGTCAGTGAAAAACATGGTGGGCTGGCCTCGGGCAAGACCGACAGAAACGGTAGTCTGGCCACGCCTGATATGGACACCAGTGATGCGATGGCGATCCAGTTGGACTTCTGGTTCCGGAAGGACGATACGGAACCGAACGATTTTAACTTCTTTTTCCATGACGGCAATAAGTACAAACTCATGGCCAAGATGGACAGGCTCAGCTATGACGATCAGTGGCTGCACTACACCCAGACCATAACGGACAGCCAGTACTTTGTCAGTAACTTCAAAATAAAGTTTGAGACCCGGCTGAAGCACTCCTGGTGGTGGGGGGATGAAAACGTATGGATCGACGACGTGGTGATAACGAAGATCGTCAAGAAGATCGTCCCCGGCAGTCCTACCGGACTTAGAGGTGACATAGACAAGGACGATGACGTCGATCTCGACGACCTCTGGTTTGTGATCAACAATTGGACCCGCGATGACTGCCTGGCCCCGACAGACTGTAACGGCGCCGACATCGCGCCATTTGACGTTGGCGACAACAGCGTTGACTACGGCGACTTTGCCCTGGTCTCGGGAAACTTCTTCATGGGCATTGAAACCGTTGTTCCCGAGCCCAGCCCGTCAACGTGGGCGGTTGAGCCCGCCTCTTTGGAAGCGCACTGCATTATCATGACTGCAACGACCGCTTCGGATGACAGCGGCGTGGAATACTACTTCAACAACGAAACGATAGCCATTCACGACAGCGGATGGCAGGACAGCCCGGTATTCGAGGATACCGGCCTTGATGCCGGCACCACCTACACCTACAGGGTAAAGGTCCGCGACAAGAGCCTGATGCATAACGAGACGGAGTATTCCGGTTCGGCCTCCGCCAAGACGACGACAGACCTGACCGCGCCCGACCCGAACCCGATGGGGTGGGCACAGGTTCCCAAGGGAACGGGGACGGACTCTGTCGCGATGGCCGCTATGGTCGCTTCCGATCTTAGTGGGACAGAATACTATTTCGACTGTATCGACCCGAACGGACATGACAGCGGATGGCAGGAAAGTTCCTATTACGAGGATTCAGGTCTTAAAGTGGACACCGAGTTCACCTACAGGGTCAAGGCGAGAGACCGCTCTAACAACCTCAATGAGACCATATACTCCAGCGAGGAATCGGCCTTTACCGACAAGAAAGACATCACTCTTTCCATTCCAAGCC
>DAOVVQ010000330.1 GCA_030637065.1 Planctomycetota bacterium | reverse complement strand
CTCCGGCGGCGTAAGCACGATCTCAGCTCCCATGATCTGCAACAGCCTTCGCCGTTCTATGCTCATCGACTCCGGCATGGTCAGTTTCAGCGAGTAACCCTTGGCAGCACAGACAAAGGCCAGACCGATTCCCGTATTGCCGCTGGTCGGCTCGATTATCACCGTGCCAGCGTTCAAACGCCCCTCTTTTTCGGCAGCCTCTATCATCGAAACGGCAATCCGATCCTTGACAGAGCCGCAGGGATTAAACGACTCCAGCTTGACCAGAATCGTCGCCTGCGGATCGCCTAATTTGTTGATCTTTACAAGCGGAGTTGACCCTACCGCTGCAGCAATATTCTCGTAAACTTTCCCCGCCATTGTATTCCTTTCCGATACGTATCATATCTGGTAGTTGGTATTCTTGTCGATATTTCTGGCATTGTCAACCATATCCTGCAGGGTCATCGAGCCCAAAACGCCCATCACCGCCTCCTGTACCCTGGACCAAAGCTGCCTGGCGGCACAACACCCAGCCCGATCGCAATAGCCCGGATGGTCCAGGCACTCGACGGTGACAACGGGCCCTTCCAGGACAAGAAATATCTCACTCAGGCGGATCAGATTCGGCGGCCGGGCAAGCACATATCCGCCCTTGGGGCCGCGTACACTGCGAATTAAGCCCGCGGACTTGAGCATTGCCATCAATTGCTCTAAGTATTTGTCAGATATCTCTTCCCGCGCGGCAATGATCCTCATGGGCATAGGGCCCTTTTCAAACTCCAAAGCCAGATTCAGTGCCGCTCGAAAACCGTATTTACTTCTCGACGATAACTTCATTGCGTTCTCCTACATTTCCCATTACTCTAGTAGTTTATCCTACGACCACCCCTAATGTCAAGCAAAACACCGGGAATAATCCAAATTAAGATGAAATCCGACGCTGGCGGGCATTTTTTCCGCGAAAACGGCCCACATAAGGCCTTAATGGAAGCTCCTGCTGAGGCCCTGATGGAGATATCTGAAAACTTCCCGCCTGGCTTGACATGTTCTTGACTTGTGGCTGCGATATTGTTACCCTGCCTTAGCGGCTGACAGTGAGGACTTTGGTCGCTGATTACGAGAAATTCGATACCTTCTTACTTGATTCGAGGGACAGCCAGTTGCGGATTCTTTCAGGTATACAACCGACTGCAAAGCCTCATATAGGCAATTACTTTGGTGCGATGCGTCAACATTTGAGTTTACAGCAGGAAAATGAGGCATTTTACTTTATCGCCGACTTTCATGCCCTGACCAGTTCGCCTGATCCCGCCCAGATGCAACAATACATCTTAGACGTAGCCATGGACTATCTGGCCTTAGGGCTCGATCCGGAAAAGACCGTGCTTTGGCGGCAATCCGATGTTCCGGAGGTTATCGAGCTTGCGTGGATATTGTCGTGTATCACGCCGATGGGGCTTTTGCAGCGATGCACCTCGTACAAGGACAAGGTCGCCCAGGGCCTTAGCCCCAACCACGGGCTGTTCGCCTACCCGGTGCTCCAGGCAGCCGATATCCTCATTTTCGACAGTCAGCTTGTCCCGGTCGGCGCCGACCAGAAGCAGCATATAGAGGTCACACGCGATATCGCTATCCGATTCAATAACAAATTCGGCGAAATATTCGTCATTCCCAAAGAACACATCATGAAATCCGTCGCGGTTGTGCCGGGTGTCGACGGTCGCAAGATGAGCAAGAGCTACGACAATACGATAGGCATTTTCGAGCCGGAAAATAAGGTCAAGAAGAAGGTCATGCGGATCGTTACGGATTCGACGCCGGTCGAAGAGCCTAAGGACGCAGACAAATGCAACGTCTTTGCCCTGCTCAAGCTGGTAGCGAGCGATGAGGAATTGCACCAGTGGCGGCAAAAATACGAAGCGGGAGGAACAGGATACGGAACGGTCAAGAAACGCCTGGTAGAATTGCTGCATGAGTTCTTCGAGCCTTATCGGCAGAAGCGGGCGGATCTTGAAAATAATCTCGATTATGTTAATAAGGTACTTACCGACGGGGCCCAGCGGGCGAGGAAAGTCGCGCGCAATAAACTAAGCGAGGTACGCCGGGCGGTGGGTTTGGAGACGTGAAAATGGAAAACAATCCGGTAACGATCGCAGAATTCGAATATGAATATGAGGCGCAGATAGCACAGACGCGGCTGGCGGACGGCGGAATCAAATCCGTAATCGTCGGTCAGGACCTTGTGGCCAATATGGTGCCCATGGCGGAGATCACAATCGAGCTTCAGGTCTCGGCTGATGATGCCAAAGAGGCCAGGGCCATCCTGGAATCCGACGAACAGAGCGATAAGCCGGCAGAGGAGCAACCGTAGTGGGGCCTTATCGCGTAAATCTTGATATATTTGCCGGTCCCCTGGACCTTCTGCTGTACCTTGTGCGCAAGGACGAAGTTGATATTTACGACATCCCCATTGCGAGTATCACCAAACAGTACATCCAGTATGCCGAGATGCTCAAGCAGTTCGATATAGACCTTGCGGGCGATTTTGTGGTGATGGCTGCGACGCTGATGGAGATAAAATCCGTGATGCTGCTTCCCCGGGTCGAAACCGAGGAAGGCCAGGAAGGCGAGATCCTCGATCCTCGTGCCGAGCTTGTTCGTCAGTTGCTGGAATACAAGAAGTTCAAGGACGCCGCGAACCTGCTGAACGAGTCCGCGTCGGAAAGAAAGCAGCGATTCACACGTCCCGGCCTGATCATTGAGGCCCTTAAGGACGATGCCGAGCCGGAGTTCGACCTTGACGAGATCAGCATCTGGACCCTGCTGGAAGCTTTCGATGCGATCATGCAGGCGACGGGGCGGACGTCCAGCTACGACCATATCAAGGACGACACGCCCATCGACCTTTATCAGATCGAAGTGCTGCACCGGCTACAGGAGGAAGGGCCGATGGTATTTGAAAATATCTTCAAGGACCGCGGCAATCGGCTTATCATGATGGGGCTTTTTCTTGCGATGCTCGAATTGATCCGCAATCACCTGATCTGGGTCGAACAGCCGGACCAGTTGGGGCCTATTTATGTAAAATCGATAACGGATGAGCCCGCCGAGGAGGCGGTCCAGAATGCGATCCGGGCGACACTGGACTTTGAGGATGCAAACGAGGAAGAGACATCGCAGGCCGGCCAGGTCGCTGAAGTGGTAATCACAGAGCCTGACGAACCAGATTACCAGGCCGAGGCACAAACCGCGGAACCTGCACGATCCGACGAGCCCGTTGAGACAGAAGATCTGACGCCTGCCCAACTCGATCAGCCCAAATCCGCACCCATACCCATCCAGGAACTGCCAGCCAAGACCCAGCCGGCTGGCACCGGCGAAACAACAGCCAGCCCGGACGAATCAATCAACCCCGCAAACCAGGAATAACCCCCCAGCGGCATACGACAATTGCGTCAAATCTGTTTGGAATGTATATCATACCAATCCCATTTAAATATTGCGTGTGTGACATGCTTGCGCCAGCGGCGTGTTTTAAGTCGCAGCAAGGG
>DAOVVQ010000097.1 GCA_030637065.1 Planctomycetota bacterium | reverse complement strand
GCGTTGCGCTGCTGGAGACTAATGTTGACGACGCCACCGGCGAAACTGTCGGGTTCGTGGTTGACAGGCTATTGGGTGCCGGTGCCCTTGACGTATTTACGACCGCGACCGGGGCCAAGCAGAGCCGTCCGGCTGTGATGCTGTCGGTGATCTGCAAGCCAGGTGACAGTGGGGAGATGGAAAAGATCATCTTCACCGAGGGCCTGACATTAGGCATCCGCAAACAATTGCTCCAGCGGAGCATCCTTAAACGCGAAATAGTGACCGTAGAGACCGAATTCGGCCCAATAAAAATCAAAACCGGCGCATTCAACGGCAAAACAGTAACAGCCAAGCCCGAATACGCCGACTGCGCAGAGGCAGCCAAAAAACACAGCGCCCCACTAAAACAAGTCCGCCAAGCGGCAATAACTGCTTTCGATAAGCAGAGCAAAAAATAAAGCAAAAACGCGATGGAGGTAATTTAATGAATTTCATTACTCGAAGAACGTTTATGAAGGGGGTTGAGGCTTCTGCGGCATTTGGGCCTCTTGGTTTTTATGATTGGGATTTCAGGCCGGATGGTGGGGCTGTTCGCCGGCCTCGCAGGATCAAGCCCGGCAAGAAGCTTAATGTTGCCTGTATCGGTGTCGGTGGTAAGGGTCATCAGGATACTATGGCTATGGTCGGTGAAAATGTGGTTGCCTTGTGCGATGTCGAGGAAAACTTCTCCAAGGTTGGCACCGTACTCAAGGCCTTTCCCAAGGCCAAACGCTATACGGACTATCGCAAGATGCTCACCGAGATGGATGAGCAGATCGACGCCGTTACCGTCAGTACGCCGGACCATACGCACTTCCCAGCGGCGAGGATGGCTATCGAGATGGGCAAGCATGTCTACTGCCAAAAGCCGCTGACGCATACGATCCGGGAGGCGAGGGAGCTTACCCGCATGGCCCGCAAGCACGGTGTTGTAACGCAGATGGGCAATCAGCATCATTCCAGCGAGGGCATCCGCCTGGCCTGCGAGTGGATTAAGGCCGGCGCGATCGGCGATGTTCGCGAGGTTCACGTCTGGACGAATCGGCCCGACTACGGCTGGGGAGTCGACGCCGGCGGCGATCGGCCCGCAGAGACCGAGCCGGTGCCTGGCACCCTGGACTGGGACCTGTGGCTCGGCACGGCGCCGAAGCGGCCTTATAATTCGGCTTATCTCCCGAAGAAGTGGCGGTCGTGGTGGGATTATGGCACTGGGGCACTGGGCGATATGGGCTGTCATATCATGGACGCCAGCTACCTGGCGCTCGATCTGGGCTACCCGAAGTGGGTCGAGGCTGAGACGAGTTCGGTCAACAATGAGACGATCCCGAAATGGTCGATCATTAAGTACCGCTTTCCGAAAAGAGGCTCGATGCCTCCGGTGACGCTTACCTGGTATGACGGCGGCAAGCTGCCCGCAAGGCCAGCGGCGCTTGAGGAGGGCAGAAGGATGTCCAGCGGGGGCGGCCAGCTAATCGTCGGCGACAAGGGCACCATCATGGCGGACGCCTCCTGCGAGAGTCCGCGGCTGATACCGGAAACGAAGATGAGGGACCTGTTGAAGAACCCGCCAGCGAAAACAATACCTCGCTCGCCGGGTCATTATGTAGAGTGGATCCGGGCCTGTAAGGGCGAGGGCAAGACGACGTCGAACTTCGATTACGCAGGGCCGTTTACCGAGGTGGTGCTGTTAGGCAACCTCGCCATCCGGGCCGGTAAGCGGATAGCGTTCGACCCGGAAAAGATGACCGTTAGAGGTATGCCCAAGCTGGATAAACTCATCGACAAGGTGTATCGCAAGTTTTAGTATTTGCAGTTAAATTGAATATATTCAGGCGTCTTCCACCTTCGCCAAGGCTACGGCGAGACAGGTCGGCGGGACTTTTTTTGACAGGATAACAGGATTAACAAGATTTCTTGTAATATTTTAGCCACATGCAAGAAGGCAGGAATCCGCCAAAGGCGGATGCTGTTTCATGCTGGATTCCCGCCTTCCCGGCTGCGACTCGCTCCGCCGCGGCGAGCGCGGGAATGACAAATCGCATGTGACACATGGCTAAAGTGTTACGATTTTTTGAATCTATCCTGTTTTATCCTGTAAATCCTGTCTAAAATACAAATTCCTATACTATGAACTTAAAAATATCTGGAGGTTTTAGAATGACGATCATTACCCGGAGGAGATTTATGGCTGGCGTTGGCGTAAGTGCGATGCTGGCGGCAATGGGACCTTATAGCAGCATTTTCGCGGCGAAGACCGGTTCGATCCGCAGGCCGCGGCGGCTGAAACCCGGCAAAAAGATGAACGTTGCCTGTATCGGCATCGGCGGCAAGGGCCATTCCGATACGATGGCGATGGTCGGCGAAAACGTGGTCGCCCTGTGCGATGTCGAGGATAATCCCTCCAAGGTTGGCGATGTGCTCAAGGCCTTTCCGAAGGCTAAACGGTATAAAGATTATCGCAAGATGCTCGTCGAGATGGACGACCAGATCGACGCGGTCACCGTCAGCACGCCGGACCATACGCATTTCCCGGCGGCGATGATGGCGATCGGGATGGGTAAGCACGTATTCGTCCAGAAGCCGCTTACGCACACCGTCGAGCAGACGCGGCAATTGACCGAGGCGGCCCGCCTTCACGGGGTAGCTACGCAGATGGGCAATCAGCACCACGCCAGCGAAGGCCCGCGGCTACTCTCAGAGTGGATCGCAGCCGGTGCTATCGGCGAGGTCCGCGAGATCCACCTGTGGACAAACCGTCCTGCTGTCGGCTGGGGTGTCGACGCCGGTGGCGGCAGGCCGAAGGATGAGCCCGCTGTCCCGGAAGGTCTCGATTGGAACCTGTGGCTCGGTACCGCACCGTGGCGGCCCTATAACCCGGCGTATGCTCCCAAGAAGTGGCGTACGTGGTGGGATTACGGCACGGGCGCTCTTGGCGATATGGGCTGCCACATCATCGATGCCAGCTACTGGGCTCTGGAGTTGGGCTATCCCGACTGGATCGAGGCCAAAACCAGCAGCGTCAATAACGAGACCATCCCGAAATGGTCGATCATTACCTACCAGTTCCCCAAACGCGGATCGAGGCCCGCGGTCAAGATGACCTGGTACGACGGCGGGAAAATGCCGCCCAGGCCAGCCGAGCTTGAGCCGGGCAGAAAGGTGCCCAGCGACGGCGGCCAGCTAATCGTCGGCGATAAGGGCTCGATCATGGCGGACCTGTACTGCGAGAGCCCGCGAATGTTCCCGGAAACGAAGATGCGAGCGTTCCTGCAAACCAGACCGGAAAAAACGATCCCCCGCTCACCCGGCCACGTCGAAGAATGGGTCCGCGCCTGCAAAGGCGGAGAGCCGGCAATGTCCAATTTCGAGTATTCCGGCAAGCTCACCGAGATCGTGGTATTAGGCAACCTCGCGATCCGCTCGGGCAAAAGAATAGAATACGACGCCAAAGCCATGCGAGTAACAAACGTCCCGGAGGCAAACAAATACCTGCGAACCAACCCACGCAGCTTCTAACAGCGCATTTTGCTGAAAATGTGCTGTTTTTGCACTGCTGGGCTGTGGTTTTATGCTGGTGTAGGCTTGTATGGGTTTCTGTGGCATGCAAGGCTATAACGTCTTTTCAACAAAGGAGTTATAACTATTTACCATTTTGTTTGATTTGTTTTTGAGTTTAGTTGACAGGGGGGGTTGGTGGTGATATACTTTAGTATGTGATTGGGATCTTTTTGAAAGGCCCTGCATGTTTGGAGAATTTAGCGGCTTTTTTTGCCGTGGCATACTTCCGGAGTGTCAGTGGATGAACATTCCGGAAGTTTTTTTATAGACGTTTCGAGCGTAAACCTTTGATATACAGGTAGTTATGGCAAAATCCTGCACGAGACGGCGACGGGGGTCAGCTACAGGGCTCGTAGTGAGCAATGCAGCTATAAGGCCTCGTTTTTATCGCTTACAGTTGCGTATCCAGGGCAGCGGATCGGCCCTGTTTGCCCAAACCCAGCCCGGTCAATTCGCGGAATTGCAGGTTTCCAGCCTGTCAGTCCCCCCAGCCGACCAAATACCCGACGGCCTCGCCGATGTCGCTCAGCGGCAGATAATCCTCCGCAGGCCGTTTAGTTACTGCGATATTGAGGTCGAAAACGCCGATTCCGTTCGGCTGGATTTTCTGTATTGCGTACTTGGGGCTGGGACGGTGCGGATGACGACGCTGAAAGAGGGCGATCCGGTCAGCATTTTAGGGCCGCTGGGCAATGGTTTTTCGGTTCCGGAGGGGAAAAAGGCGGCTGTGCTGGTCGCCGGTGGTATGGGAGCGCCGCCGATGCAGCATCTGGCGCGATCCCTTTCGGAAAACCACGGCGATATCGCACTAACGGTCATAGCAGGAGCCCGCGACGCCGAAAGCATTCCCTTTGCAACCGAACCGGACGGTAAAGACGACGCGATAATCGAAGAATTCGCCCCTTTCGCCGGCGAGCAGATCGTCACCACCGATGACGGCTCCTTCGGCAGGAAGGGTTTTGTGACGGTTCACCTGGAGAATTGGCTGACGGGCGCAAAGTATCGCCCCAGCGAGATCGTCATTTTCAGTTGCGGCCCGGAGGCGATGTTAGCTGAGGTCGCCAAGGTCGCGGAAAAACACAACGTCGACTGCCAGGTGAGCATGGAGCGGATGATGGCCTGCGGGATCGGGCTTTGCCAAAGCTGCGCGGTTGATGTAAAACAGGCGGGCAGCAAAGGCGCGGTTTATAAGCTCTGCTGCAAGGACGGGCCGGTATTTGACAGTAAGGATGTGGTATTCGGTGGCAAACGACAAAATATATGACATGAGCGTTGATTTCGTGGGGCTAAGGCTCGCCAATCCGGTGTTCCTGGCTTCGGGGACGTGCGGATATGGCGATGAGCTTTCCGATTTTCTGGATATGAACGCCTTGGGCGGTTTCGTCACCAAGAGCATCACGCTAAAGCCTCGCAAGGGCAACCCGACTCCGCGGATCGTCGAGACCAGTTCGGGGATGCTAAATGCTATCGGGCTGGCAAATGTCGGGCTCGACTGCTTCGTCGAGGAAAAGCTGCCCATGATCGAGGGGCTTTCAACAGCGGTATTCGTAAACGTCGCAGGGGAGACGATTGACGATTATGTAGCTGTCGTCGAGCGGCTGGCAGGTGAGAAGGGCATATCCGGTTTTGAGCTGAATATAAGCTGCCCTAATGTTAAGCACGGCGGGATCACCTTCGGCACTGACCCCGCCCAGATCGAGGAGATCACCAGGGCCGTCAAGGCCGCCAGCGGCGATAAGCCGCTTATGGTCAAGCTAACGCCTGCTGTGACGGATATCGCGGTTTCTGCGCAAGCTGCGGTTAATGGCGGCGCAGATGCCCTCAGCCTGGTAAATACCTTCACGGCGATGGTAATCGATATTGAAGACCAGCGGCCCGTCCTGGCCAATCGCACAGGGGGCCTTAGCGGCCCGGCGATAAAACCGATGGCTGTGTACCTCGTAAACCGCGTTTTTCAGGCCGTCGGCGGGCAGGTCCCAATCATGGGCCTTGGCGGCATAGCGACGGCGTCGGATGCAGTGGAGTTCATGATAGCTGGGGCGACGACAATAGCGGTCGGAACGGCGACATTCGCCCAGCCGGACTGTGCGATGGCGATCATCGAAGGGATCGGCCAATATTGCCGCAAAAAAGGCGTATCAAACATAAAAGAGATCGTCGGCTGCTTGCAATGATGTTTTGGTGGTGGTAGAATAGAATTGTTCGGGTCGGGATTGGTTGCGACTTAAGGAGGCAAAAATGGAAGTCCTCAAGCTGTTATATGATTATTTTCCGATGGCCGTTTATACGGGCAAGTGCCTGGTCTTTATCAGCGACGAATGGCGGATCGAGCTTACCGAGCATAAGAACACCAATTTCGGCCAGCCGGGCGAGCAGTTGCCGCTGATCCGGGTTCGTATCTTCCAAAAGGCTCTGGGCGGCGATTTTATTCCCGGCCATTACGAGGATTTTCAGCTTGATTCGGTCAGCGAGCTTGCCACACAGATCGAGCGTTATATCCAGTTTGCCGTCGGCAAGAATATCCGGGAAAACGTCTGAGCGATGGGCCCGGTGGACGTACGAGAGACGGATGGAGGTGCGGTGTTTTCGGTAAAGGTTGTCCCCGGCAGCAGCCGGACAAGCATTGCCGGGATATTAGGGGGCATGCTCAAGGTCAAGGTCGCCGCAGCCGCGGAAAAGGGGCAGGCGAATAAATGCCTGGTCGGCTTCCTCGCGGAAGAACTTGGCGTCAGGGCCAGACGTATCACCATAGTATCGGGCCAGAGTAGTCCGGTTAAGCAGTTGGAAATTGTTGATATTTCGGCTGTCGATCTCAACAAGCAGCTTCAGCGGCTCGTCGGTGGTGCCGATAAATAGCGTATACTATGAATAAACGAATTATTCCGATAATATTGGCGTTTTTGCTTATCCCCTGCGGGTTGGCATCGGGCAGGTATCGCCTGGCGAATCAGGGCAAGCGGGGTTTGCAGCTTTATACCATCGACCGGATCCTGAAGATGCCCGACGAGCAGGTCGATCTTGGTACGGCGGCGCTTCTTCTGTCCCGCCAGTGGGGCACTCAAAAGACGCTACACCGCTACCGCGACAAGCTGGACGATATGGCTGAGGACATTTTAGATCGGCTCGATGCCAAACATATCCGTGCCGACTACCGTGCGATAGCCGTTATCAACGATTACCTGTTTAACGAGGTGGGTTTTGTCGCGGTCAAGACGGCGGACGACCCGGAGGATCTGTTTTTGCACACGGTCATCGATAAGAGGCGGGGATATTGCCTGAGTCTGTCGGTGCTGTATCTTGCGATCGGCGAGAGGGTGGGCCTGCCGCTGTATGGGGTGGTGGTTCCGGGGCATTTCTTCGTTCGCTATGACGATGGGTCTAAGCGGATCAATATCGAGACGACCAGCGGCGGCAACCAGGCGCCGGACAGCCATTATATCAGCGAGTTCAAACCCCCGGCGGAAGGCGAGAGCATCTACATGGAGAACCTGACGAATCTGGGGACTCTGGGGTGCTTTTTCAATAATCTCGGCAACAGCTACAGCGATATCGGCGATATTGACGCGGCGTGGTATCAGCTCGACCGTGCGGTTCAGATCCATCCGTCTCTGGCGGAGGCGAGGGTGAACCTTGGCAATATATATCAGCAGAAGGGCTGGCCTCGTGAGGCGATCGAGCAGTATTTAGCGGCACTGAAGCTTGTCGGCAGCGATCCGAAGACGCATAATAACCTGGCAAACGCCTACAGTAGTCTCGGGCACTATAACAAGGCTGTGGGCGAGTATCAAAGGGCGATCCAATTGCAGGGGGATTTTGTCGATGCTTATCGCAATCTTGCCAATACGTATCGCAGGCAGGGCTCTTTCACCAAGGCGATAACGCAATTGAAGGCGGCGCAGAAGATCGAGCCTGACAATGGCAAGACATGGCAGCAGTTGGGCGATGTCTATCGGGAAAAGGGCGAATATACCGCGGCGATCTCGCATTATGAAAGTGCGATGAGGATGGATTACGGTCTGGAGGGTGTGCAGGTTAGTCTTGCCTACTGTTACATGGAGACGGAGCAGTTCGAGAAGGCTGTTGCTGAGTTTATCGCGGCGCTGAGGCGTGATTCGTCGAGCGTGTCGGGTTATTTCGGCCTGGCGCAGAGTTATAACCGGCTGGGCTGGACGGACAGGGAGATCGAGGCTTACGGTCAACTGTTGGTGCTTGACCCGCAAATGGCGGCGGCCCTGCAGAATCTCGGCAATGCGTATATGACGAAGAAGCTGTATGATGACGCCGTGGGCTCGTATATTCGCGCCATTGCGGCTGAGCCCGGCAATACGGCGTTGCACTACAATCTGGCGGTTGCATATAGCAAGCTGGAGATGTATGATGAGTCGGTCGCCGAGAGTCTTGCGGCAATAGAGCTTGACCCGGGCAGCGCAGAGGCGCATAATGCGGCGGCGATCGGGTTTTATATGCTCAAGCAACGTGACCAGGCCCGAAGACACGCACTGATCGCGAAGGAACTGGGCTTTGCTGTTCAAAAGCAATTGCTCGACGCGCTGGGTGAGTAATTGTTAGTCGTTAGTTGTTAGTCATTAGTATTTAGTCGGTCGAGGCCGACTTTGTCGGCGGCTGTTTTTGTTAAACAAGCGAAAGGGGTGGAATCATGAAGATGGGTTTTCTAAAGCGGGTGATCGGTACTATTTTCACAATAATCGTCGTTTTGATCGTGGCGGTGGCGGTTTTGGTGCACCTCTTCGGCGACCGGGCGTTGAAGGCGGGTGTCGAAGTGGGGGCGACGAACGCACTGAATGTCGACGTAACCGTTGACGATGTCTCGCTTTCGATACTTGGGGGAAGATTGTCATTAGAGAATCTGGTGGTAAGCAACCCGCCCGGCTATGAGCACCCAAACCTGCTGGAGTTGGGCAAGGGCGATGTCGCGGTCAATATAAGGTCGCTGATGAGCGATACGGTGAATATCGAGAGCATTAAGTTCGATGGGATCACTCTTGTCATCGAGCAGAAGGATCTTATTCGCACGAACAATTTGCAGGAGATACTAAAATCGCTGCCTTCGGGCGATGACGAGGCCGAACCTGCCCAAGAGACTGAGCCGGTTGACGACGGCGAAAAGCCCTCAAAGAAGCTCGTCATTGACGAACTGGATGTCTCCAATGTCATGGTGAAGGTCAAGCTGCTTCCTCTGCCCGGTCGTGCCGACACGGTGACGCTGAACCTTGAGCCCATCCGGATGACGGATGTCGGCAAGGATGGACCGGTCGATATAGCCATACTGACGGGCAAGATATTGACCGCGATCGCAGCGGGGATCGCCCATGAAGGGGCCGATCTGCTTCCAAGCGAGATCATCGGGCCCATGAAGTCGGTTCTGACGGAATCCGGCGAGGTGATCATGGAGGGTAGCAAGGAGATGCTTGATAAGAGCAAGGATATCGGCAAGGATCTGCTCGAAGGCACCAAAGACATCGGCAAGGGGGTCGGCGATGCCTTCAAGGGGCTCTTCGAGAAGAAAGAGCAATAGCACACCGTATGGCTGACGATATCCTTAAACTGGTTGAAGACGAGGAGGCAGTCGCATGCCGCGACCTGCATCGCGGTGTTATCATCAGTCCCGGGGCGATTGGCGATTGTGTGATGATGTTGCCGTTGGCGCGATTTATGAAGGATTCGTTGGGGTTGGGGGGGGTTGATTTTATTGGGCACAGCGAGTATATCGATTTTTTTCCCGGCAGGACGTGTATTGACAGGATCACCTCGCTTGATTCGATCGAATTTCATCGGCTGTTTGTCGATCATGGCGATTTTGATCTGGAAGACAACGACAGGCTGATCGGTTCGCTTGGCGGTTACGAGTGGGTGGTGAGTTTTTTAGGTCACGGCGACGGTAACTACGAAAGCAACCTGATCTTCACCGTTCACTGCAGCCGCGGGGCCGAGATCACACTATTGCCGCTCGAACCGGCGGATGGTTTTTCCGGTCATACCAGTGAGTTTCACGTCCGCAGTTTTATCGAGGCCAATTCGCCAGATGAGACCGACGAGGCTGGTGAGGCTAATGAGGCTGGCTATGAGTTTGACGGGCGTGAGGTTCTTATCCGTCCGCATCCGTCGGATGTTCAGTGCGGTCGTGAGCTGCTCGCGTCCGTGGGAGTAAAAGCCGGCGGGAGAATTGTTTTGATCCATCCGGGCAGCGGCGGGCGGTCTAAGTGCTGGGCTCTGGAGAATTTCTGCGGGTTGGCCGACATGCTGGCCGCTGAGGGCGCCAGTGTGGTATTTGTCCTTGGGCCGGCGGAATCGGAGCGATTCGATGCCGGGGCGATGTCAGTGATGGAGGCGGCTGGGACGTGCATTTCGGGGCTGGATATGTGCCAGATCGTGCAGATTTTGGGTTGTGCGGAGGTTTTTGTCGGCAATGACAGCGGCATATCGCATATCGCCGGCGGCTTGGGCAGGGCGGTGGTAACTGTCTTTGGGCCGACGGATCCGGCGAGATATCGCCCTGTTGGGCCCGGGGTAAGGGTTTTTCAGGCGGATATGGCGGGTTTTGATGGGATTCACCCAAAGGACGTTCAGGATGCAGCAAGGCTGGTTTGTGGGATTTTAGACGATTGACGAACGGTGATACGCCGGTATAATCAAGGGTTTACAAATCTTATTCGCGAGGATATTCGAATGCAGGGCAAAACGTTAGAGCAGTTGGCTGAACACGTTGGCGGCAAAGTCGTCGGTGACGGATCGGTTGAGATCTCAGCCGTGTCGACGCTGGACCAGGCTGGGCCGGGCGATATCAGCTTCATGACCAACATGAAGTATATCGGCCGGGCCAGGACGACAAAGGCCGGCGCTGTGATCGCGGGCAGTGAGATTGAGACCGATGCAGCCCTTCTGGTCGCTGACGATCCGTATTATGCCCTCATGCAGATAGTGGTTCAGTTGCACGGTCACCGTCGCCACAAAAAAACCGGCATCAGCGAAAAGGCCTCGGTGGCGGAGACTGCGGAGATTGGCGACGGCTGTAACGTTTATGACTTTGTTACCGTCAGCGATAATGCCCGGATTGGATCGGGGTGTGTGATCTATCCCGGTGTTTTTGTCGGGCCGAATGTCAAGATCGGTCAGCGATGCATCCTTTATCCCAACGTAGTGGTCTATGACGGCACAGCCATCGGCGACCGGGTGATCATTCATGCCAATACCACTGTCGGCGACGACGGCTACGGTTTTGCAACACAGGACGGCATTCATCACAAAATACCGCAGATCGGATGCGTGATCATAGAGGACGATGTCGAGATCGGCGCAAACTGTATAATCGAACGAGGGACTCTCGACGAGACAATAATCGGTCGCGGCTGTAAGATCGGCGATGCCGTTGCGATAGGGCATGGAGCGAAGATAGGCCCCGGGTGCCTGCTCGTTCCGCAGGTTGGTATTGCCGGTTCTACGACGCTTGGCCACCACTGCCTTATCGGCGGCCAGGTCGGTGTGGCCGGTCATATCAAGATCGGGAATATGGTTCGGATCGGCGCCCAGTCCGGTGTGTCCAATGATATCCCGGACGGAGCAAGCGTTTTCGGGTCTCCTGCAATAGACGGCAGTCTCGGCAAGCGTGCCTACAGCCTGATACGGACCCTTCCCGCGATGCGGAAAAAAGTTCGCGCGTTGCAAAAGTGGATAGAGAAGCACGACACTGACCTCGAATCGGAATAATACAGGGTATGGATACGGGAAAAACACTGGGTTTGATCGCCGGTCAGGGTCGTCTTCCGTTCATGGTAGCCGACGGGGCCAGACATGCGGGTTTTAAGGTTGTCTGCGTTGGTCTGCTCGACAGCGCCGAGGCGGAACTTGCCGGGCATGTGGATGTTTTTTTTACCGGTTCCGTGACTCGTCCGGCGTCATGGATGCGAAAGCTCAGACGCCACGGGGCAAGCCGCACCGTAATGGTAGGTCGCGTGGCAAAGAAGCGTATGTATACGCCGTGGCGAATCGTCCGCTATCTGCCGGACTGGCGGGCACTGAGAATATGGTACTGGCGACTGAGGCACAGCGACAAACGAAACGATACCGTCTTGCAGGCGATAGCCGACGAGCTGGCTACGGGAGAGATTATTCTGGAGAATTCGACGATGTACTGTAAAGAGCATCTTGCCGATGCCGGTGTGATGACCGTGTGTCAGCCCGCCGCGTCCGTGCAGGGCGATATCGACTTCGGATGGGAGATCGTAACAGAACTTGCCCGCCTCGATATCGGTCAGGCGATCGCGGTCAGGGAAAAGGAGACCATCGCAGTCGAGGC
>DAOVVQ010000244.1 GCA_030637065.1 Planctomycetota bacterium | reverse complement strand
GGCGTTTCCGCTGAGGGCGTGGCAGATCAGGATGACGTTGTCGCCGGCGTCGTTTAGCTCGCCGTAGGTCTCGTAGGCTACGTCGATCGGAGCTAAAGTCTTGCCACAGGACAACTTAAGCGCATCGCCGGCGTCGACCAGACGAACGATCTTCGTCTCGACAATTCCAACTGAATTTTCTGTGATCTTTGCCATATTGGCTGTTAGTATAGCAAAAAATGGGTCTGTGTAAAGAGTTAGTCGATAGTGGGTGGCAGCGCGTTTGCGCAGCAAACCGATGGGCGAATGCACAGTGGCTGCGACCATCGGTTTGGCTTTGCCAAACACGCTGCCACCCTTGCTGTGGGCTGGATTCGGTGTCGATTTGGGGGAAATGGGGTGAATGGTGAGTCGGGAGGTGGAATTGTGGTAAAAATTGTTGACGGAATGCAGTAAATGACGAACATAAGGCGTTAGAAATCGTGGAAATGGTACGATTTTGCGGTGGAAACGGTAAATTTTGAAAGGGAATTGGCATGAAGAGTGGGAAATATGCTGTTATTGTGTGTTTGTTGGCGGTTGGACTGGTAATGTTGGGTGGATGTGGGAAATCGGAGCCTACTGAGACAGCTGGGCATGATGATCACGCAGGGCACGATCACGGTGCGGCTATGTCTGATGGGGCTCAGGTTGTTGCCGTAGCGGCAGAGCAGACTGTGTGTCCTGTGATGGGCGGTCCTATCGATAAAGCTGTGTTTATCGAGCATGAGGGGCAGAAGGTGTACTTTTGCTGTCCTGGTTGTGAGGACAAATTCAAGGCTGAGCCAGCCAAATATATGACCAAATTGCCGCAGTTTCAGAAATAAAGCCGATTTGGGGCCCGTAAACGGAATTTTTGGGGGTTCCAAGGCGGTTTTTAGGCTGTGAGCGGCGTTTAAGTGGCGGGATTGACTTTTTGTTGCCGATCTGGTATGATATTGGTCCTATTGAAATAATCTAAAAGTGGGTTTAGAAAGGAAAAGCTATGGCAGACGAAAACAATGTTGAGATGGAAAATGCCGAATGCGGTGCGTCGTGCGGCGATGGTTCAGGCGGAGATTGCTGCAGCCCGTCAGGCGGTGGTGGTGGAGCGTGGAAGACTATCATTTTTGTGTTCATTATCGTGTTGGCTGGTACGGTTGCTGCTCGTTCGCTCTTGAACAGCGGTGCGGATGCTGAGCCGTGTGTCGCAGGTTCTGCTCCGTGCGGTATATCCGCGGATGCGGGTCAGTGCGGCGGCGGCGAGAAGGTTGCTTGCGATAAGGCTGGCGCTAAGGACGAGGCATGTGCCAAGAAGGCGGACTGTCCGTTGAGTGCCGATGAGGCTTGTCCGTTTGAAAAGGGCGAGGATTGCTGTGCTGGTGAAGGCGAGAAGTGCGCCGGTCACGACGACCATGCAGGCCATGCAGGCCATGCCGGTCATGGTGACCATGCAGACCATGATGGTCATGGTGACCATGCAGGCCATGCCGGTCATGGTGACCATGCAGACCATGATGGTCATGGTCATGGTCACGGCCATGATCACGGTAGTTCCGGTGACACCGATGCCTGTCCCATGAGCAGTTCGCCGAGTTTGGTTGATGCACCTTGCTCGAGCAATGCGGATGCGGAAAATGCCGAAGCGGGTTGCTGTCCTACTAGTTTCTGAGTTATCCCGGAACGCAAGTGATAGATGAATGGATCAACCGGACCCTTGAGTCGCCGACGTTGGGTGTGGCGGTTTTGGCGGCTTCTTTTGCGCTTGGTGTCTCCAGCGTGATACTCGGCGCTGCGTGTTCGCTTCCGGCGTGGGGTATGATCGTCGGATGCGGAGGTGCTGTGGGTGAAGGCGGCCGTAGCAGGGCGATAAAGGGGGCGGTGTTCTTTACGTTGGGCTCGGCGGTTGGGCTTATCATTTTCGGTATCATCGCAGCTTTTGTCGGCCAGGTCGCTCAGGCGACTTTGGGCAGGTATTGGAAGCTGTTTGCCGGTATGGTGGCGATCCTCTTCGGGTTAGGGGCGCTTGGGATGCTGCCGTTCAGGCTGCCGTCGATAAGTTCGGCGGGGCCGGTTAAGCCGAAGGGTCTTTGGGGGATGGTAGTTTTGGGGGTGGTAATGGGCGGCGTCGTCGGCGTCAGTTCTTTGTGCTGCAATCCGGGTTTCTTCGTTATTATGGGAGCGGTATTGCTCAAGGGCTATTCGCCTCTGTCGATGACGATGTTGACGGCCTATGCGGTGGGGTTCAGTCTGCCGTTGGGGGCGATCATGTTGGGTATTTCGTTTGGCAAGACGGTAGCGAAGGCTAAGGCTGTGTCGTCTGTGATAAGGATAGCGGCGGGGGGGCTGCTGATGGCGGTCGGGTTTTATTTTCTTGCGACGATCTGAAGGGAAGCTCTAAATTCTAATATCTAAATCCTAAACAAATTCCAAATTCTAATTTACAAAAATGCAAAAAAATAAAACCGCGGATTTCACGGATTTTTTTTACCATAAGGACATGAAGTAGAAACCGCATGGGTAACAAGTTACCCATCCTACAGATGCCTTTGCGGGAATGACATGGCTGAGACGATATCCAATTCATCTTTTGTTACGTATCGCGGTCGGGAGATCGTTCAGGTTCCTTCGCAGTTGTGCGGGGCGGATCGTGTTGGCGGCTGGAAGGTTCGGTGGGCGTTTAATCGTATGCGTTATGTTGTCGAGCCGGGTTTGTATGCGGTTGGCGATCCTGACGAAGATTCTGTTGTGCTTGTTTCGGCCAACTATAAGCTGAGCTTCGATCATCTTCGCAGCCGGATCGCGGGTCTGGACGCGTGGATACTGGTGATCGACACCAAGGGCATCAATGTCTGGTGTGCGGCTGGTAAGGGCGCGTTTTGTGGAGACGAGATCGCCAGACGCATCGAAGAGGCAAGGCTCGGCGAGATCGTTTCTCATCGCAGGATAATCCTTCCGCAACTGTCGGCGCCGGGTGTTAAGGCGCATGAAGTTACGCGGCAGAGCGGATTTCGCGTGGTCTATGGTCCGGTGCTGGCCAGGGACGTGCGGGCATTTATCGATGCCGATATGAAGGCGACAGCCGAGATGCGACGAGTTCGGTTCCCGATGGCGGATCGAATAGCGACTATCCCGGTCGAGATCGTTGTGGGCAGCAAGTATGTGATCTTTGCGATGGCGTGCATGTTTTTGTTAGCGGGTTTTTGCCGGTCGGGGTATGACAGTTCGCTTGCGATGAGCAGGGGGCTTCCGGGCATTGCGGTTTTGCTTTTGTCGTATCTGGCTGGTGTGGTGCTGGGGCCGATCCTTTTGCCGTGGCTGCCGGGCAAGGCGTTTTCGCTCAAGGGCCTGTGGGTAGGTGTCGGCTGTGTGTTGGTGTTTGGTCTTTTGGGCTGGCCGGTTTCGGCGGGGCGTGAGAACTGGTTGACCGTGGCGGCGCTGGCGCTGATCATGCCGACGATAACGAGTTTTATTGTAATGAACTTTACCGGAGCTTCGACGTATACTTCTCTTTCGGGTGTCCGGCATGAGATGCGTTGCGCGGTTCCGTTGCAGGCGTTGTGTGCGGTGGCGGCGATCGTGATGTGGACGGCGGGCGGATTTGTTTGAGTTAGGATGAGCGATATGGCGGGATTTAAGTATCTGAAAAACGTGGTGACGCTGGAACTGGATCGTGAGAAGTGTACCGGTTGCGGTATGTGTGCGGAGGTTTGTCCTCATGCGGTTTTTGTCATTGACGGCGGCAAGGCGGAGATTGTCGACCGTGATGCGTGTATGGAATGCGGCGGGTGCGAAAAGAATTGTCCGGCTGAGGCGATCAGCGTGCAGGCGGGTGTGGGTTGCGCAATGGGGATAATCATCGGCGCCATCCAGGGGACGGAGCCGACGTGCGATTGCGGTTAGGATATCCGTAGAGAACCGCATGGGTAACAAGTTACCCATCCTACGGGTTGACGTGCATTTTTTTGATGGGGGAATTTGATATGAGCGAAGAGAGTAAGATTTTGGAGGCGTGTTTGGGGCAGAGCCAGGGGTTGGCTGGGCTGGTTGAGTATTCGGACGATTCGGTAGTCAGTAAGACGCTGGTTCACAAATCCGTTGGTACGATCACGCTGTTTGCCTTCGACGAGGGGCAGAGGCTTAGCGAGCACACTTCGCCTTACGATGCGGTTGTTCAGGTCGTCGACGGGACCGGTGAGGTTACGATCGACGGCAGGGATATTGCGGTTTCGTGCGGTCAGATCATCGTGATGCCCGCAAACGTGCCGCACGCGGTCAATGCGAGGGAGAGATTCAAGATGCTGCTGACGATGATCCGTTCGTAGCGGGGATCGGCGTAGCGTTATACACATTGGGCTTTATTTTCGTGCCTGATCCAGATAGCGTTGCATATCGAGCAGATTTTATATAACCCTTTCAGGGTATTTTAGAAGACGGGGTGTTGCTGTCCCAGGGTGGCGCTTCGCTTACCCTGGGCTGAACTTAACAGCCCCTTCGGGGCAGAACTGCCAATAACCATATTTCCCGCTTGGGCAGAACTGTTTTATGTGCTCCTGTTACTAAAATTCGTGGCTCGCGATTTTTTTCCAATGCGCGTTACTTGATGTCGAGCCATTGTTCGCCTGCGAGGCGTATGTCGATGATGTCAACTTCTCCGGTCAAATCGAGGTCGCTTCCGTCGCACCAGTTTGGGGCGGTGCAGGTTGTTTCGGAGTAGTATCGCGAAATTATGGCCAGATCGCTCATGTCGACGTTGTTATCGAAATCGAGATCGGCCCATGCCTTGCCGGTAAAATTCTGATTGGCGATGTTGTTTAGGACCGGCCCGGGGATGAAGATGCCCGTTGGCTCGAATGTCCACCTTGGTTTGGATGGGATGATTACTCCGCCCGTCCAACCGTAGGGGATTTCGACCTGGTAGAAGCCGTCGGGTGCTGTTGTGTCCGTATCGCCTCCGCTGCCGGCGCCGATGGCGACGTTTTCGATCGCGGAGCCGCTTACTGTTGTTACGAGGCCGGATATGCTTATGGTGCAGGGCAGGCTCGGCTGGGCAGATGCCTGCGTGGAAAAGTCGCTCTCGCCGTCGTTGCTATAGGCGGTGACCGCGAAGTAGTACGATTTGCTGGAGTTAAGTCCTGTAATCGAGGCCGAGGTGACGTCTCCTGCGTCGCTGCCGGAGGGCGGGAAGCCGTCCTGGATGGGTACAAAGGGCGGTCCGGGCAGGTCCTCGCGGTAATAGATGTTGTAGCCGGATGCTCCTTTCGAGGGGGTCCATGTCAGCAGGACCTGTCCGCATGAAAATCCGGTTTGTGCGGAAAGATCGGTTGGCTCGTCCGGTATGAGCGACTGGCCGCTTAACAGCAGCGAATAATGCTGCTCGCCGTCGGTCAGGGCTGTTTTGTAGCTGATCTCAAGGGTGTAGATGCCCGGCTGGTTGGGGTCCGTGATATAGATCTGCTCGACGTTGTCGCGTATGTTGTCGCCGGTGGTTGCCGGGTCGGCGGGGTTGCCGGGGTCGAGGGTCCAGGGGTAGTGTGTTGTCACGGCATCGGGCGATGTGATCGTTATGTCGAGGTCGTTGATCAGCCGCAGGGTGGGGTCGTTAAGGCCGCCTGTTTGCTTGGGTCCGGGTGGGTCGGTCCAGCATAATGTGGCCCGGATCGGGCTTGTAGTGTTCCACTGGAATCCGTAGAGGTGGCTGAACTGCGTGTTGTCGATGACATTTTCGACGATGACCTGCGATGTTGGGTAATCGGAGTGTTCCTTTATCCGGTTGGCGGCGGAAAGCGTGTTCATAAGTCCCCAGCCGAATTTGTAGTCCGGGCCGGCGTTGCCGAGGTCGTCGGCTGAGTGGATGATCAGGCCTTTTAGTGTGGCGGCTTTCATGTAGTCGCCGTCGAGGATTTCAGAGTAGTATTCCAGGAGCAGAGCCGCTGCGCCTGTGGC
>DAOVVQ010000205.1 GCA_030637065.1 Planctomycetota bacterium | reverse complement strand
TGGGCCTGGCAAAACTGAGAATAGACGGCTATGCATCATTAGATGCCGGTTACGAAAGGCCGGGCATTCTCATCACTCGGCCGTTGATGTGCGACGGAACCAAACTTGCAGTCAACGTTCGCTGCAAGAACGAAGGATCGATAGCCGCGGAAATTGTAGATGTAAATGACGATGTCGTGCCAGGCTTTAGCCGTCAAGAGTGCGATGTGTTCACCGGCGATAGCGTTCGCCATACCTTCTCCTGGCGAGGCCAAACGGACATCCCTGTCTGGTCCACTGAACGGGCCAATTATCCCGAGCCGGAGCGAGAACGTTTTCGCAAGATTCGCTTTTTCATGGAGCATGCAGAGCTTTACTCTTTTGCCCTCGAATAGATAGCACTTGGTCAGGGTGATTGTACCAAAGGGGTAAATACATGAAGATTCTGGTGCTTCTTCTATTAACTGTTGTTAGCTTGACTCAGCTATCCCGATACATCGGGACTGAGCCTCATTTCCAATAGAATATTAGATTGGTATTGAAAATCACAAGCATTTGAACCGTTTTGCTACGGCCTTTTTCATTGCCTTATCGCCTGTGCCTCCAGGGCACACCTGCATACAAGTACCACCGCAAGGAGTGCTATTATAAAAGCACTGGCCTCGCATCATCGACCACGGGTGACTCTGTCCTGCAAACTCGAAGCGAACCACCTCCTGAAATACATTGTGCGGACATCTCTCAATGCATGCACGGCAGCCCTTATCATAGCGGCAAACCGGTTGGGCCAGCGGTTGATCGTAGCGGTCCATTTCTAACTCCGTGAGCACAACATTCCAGCGAATTCGTGGCCCAAACACGGGATGCAAGGCCAAGTTATTGGCCCCAAACGTCGCCAGCCCCGCAGCCACTGCCGCGTGTCGAAAAGAAAAAGGCGCCCCGTATCGGCTCGGCGACTCTAGGTCGGCCTTAAGCCCGGCAATCTTCTCCTTATCCAACGGCTGCGGGTATTCCATCATATCGTAGAGCCTCGTCGCGTTGAGTTCGGTCACGGTCATATCGTTACTGGCGGGGAGAAAAATTGAAGGATGGCCAGCCAACTCCAGATTAATGGCCAAATCCATGGCTATCATTTCTAAACGCATATTGACCACATCAAAGCCGCACTGGTCGTACACTTTCCAACAGGCAAGGATGGCCGGACGCTTATTCTCCCAAACCAGCTGCGGCCAGTTGACAACGCCACTGACAAGTTTGATGCCGACCACGATCACCGACTTTGCCCCAGGGATAACGTCCGTAGGGCGATGTCCCGCAGGCGCGTCTGCAAAAGCAGGGCTGGAGCAATGCCGACTACTGTTGCCCCCTTGCTAAGCAGGAAGCTCTTCACAGCCGCTGCCGATGTGAACGAGATGTTTTCAGTTGACATGCTCCGCATCCTACTTTTGTTACTATCTCAGAACGTTAACGTTACTTGACAACAAAAGAGCTTAGGGCAGACTCACCTGTATATAGGTCTGTGGCGGTGAGGGTCCATTTGCCCGGTTGCTCGTTGTAGGCGATCGGCAGGTCGATCTTGGCCGTCCCGTTTTCCACCATGACGCTTCGGGAGAACCAGGGGGCATTTTTACCGTCGGGGCTCAGGGCTCTGAGTTTGAGGGCGTGGGCGCCTTGGGCGTCTGGAATTGTGGCTACGAGGCTAAAGACTTTCCCGCGTTTGGCGACGTTGCCCGACGCGGTCAGGACTGGGGAGTTCAGCTCTCGTTCGCTGAGCACGAGTAGGTTCGCCCACCAGGGTCGAACACCTATGGTAAAGTTGTCGGTCGGGCCTTCGGATCGTCGGCCGGTGCGCATCTCGTAAATGTACATCGGCCGAGGCAGACGCAGCGTGGCCTGGACGGGGGTCTCTAGGTCAAAGTCTTTTGCGGTTCGCGGGCTGACGAGGGTCTTGCCGTCGCCGAATGGCTGAGTAAGGCCCCCCGACGATCCATCCCATCTGCCGTTATCCAGTGCGTTTATCCCAACCACCTGGATACCATCGCCGGTTCGCCAGCGGACCGCTTCGATATTTCTATGGAGCTGTCCTTTTTCGTCGAGGAGCACTAGCGGCCATTCGGCGCCCGAGGCCGCAAAGAGGCCCCTCAAGAAACCAAAGGCTTCTTCGGGAACGTCGCGAAGAGCAACATTGGGAAAGGACCACATGGTAAAGTTGAGCAGGATGGCCCGACCCTTGCCCACTTTATTAACGATGCAGATCGGAGTTTTCCCAGCGATCCCAAGAACCCTGCCCTTAGTGACTCTAATGGCGGGGTTTACATATAGGCCACGCAGTCTTACCGCGAGTTTGGTGTCGTCGATCTGTCCGGAAATCCTCCCACTGCTCATTCTTGCCGGGACGCTGTTAAGGTGTCGTACGCCGAAGAGGTCGTCAAGTACCCCGCCGTTCTTGCGTGCCTTGCCTCGGTCGCCGAAGATTCCGGGACGGACATCAGCGATCACCGTACCGCCATTGGCAACGAAATCTCGAATGGCCTTCTCTTCCTTGGGGCTGATGGCTTCGCAGTGGGCGAGGATCATCACTTTATACGCAGAGGGATCAAATTCGTCCCGCTCGATTTGCCCGTCGGTGACATATTCGAATTGCAAACCGCTGGCCCGGATTGCTCTGTGCCAGGGCTTGTGGATTCTCTTTTTTCGCTCTTCTTTCTTACGAGCGACGCCGCTGCCATCATGGGTGTGGTAATTGCCGTAGGTGGGTCCATCTCCGAGCCTTGACACCGCGACGGCTGGAAAAGAGTGCAGCATGACAATGCCATCGTGGAGCATTTTTGATCGCTCGGAGCGGACATTTAGCAGGGTGCCGAGCCCGTCAAAGACGATCCTGGCCGATTTGACCATCCTCTGTTTCAAGCTGCCCAGGCCCATAGCGGGAGTCAGATAATTGTCGATGCGCCAGGTGAACAGAGAGTTGGTTCCGCGGAGGAAACCATCCCAAAACCTTGTCGAGTCCGCGGGGTTGCCGTACATATATCCAGCCGGGGCGATCGAGCGGACCACTTCTGTCGACGTTGCCTCGTGGTCGAAGCACCACCATCCAGTCTGTCGGACGAGCGCATCGATATCTTGATGCAGACGGCGCCTCGTGCCTTCAATGCCGATCACTGCCTGGGGATCTATCCTCAGAGCCGATTCTTTGAAACGCCTGGCGTAGTTGGCGAAGTTCCAGAATTGGAACGAGCAGCGGTCAACGTAGCGAGGATAGCTTAGCCACTTCTTGGTCCAGGCTTGTGAGGAGGATGTGGGGCCTATGCTCGAGAGTGCGTTGTTGGCGTAGTAATATATCCAACCCTTCTTTGTTTCCCAGGGCAAGTGGGCCAGGGCCGTCTTGTCTATGATGGGATCTATTTGCCCAAAGCTTGTGTATTTTGTTCCCCAGGAATTGTTCAGGGCTTTTATGGTTTTGTAGCGATTCTTGAGCCAGTCTCTATAAAGCAGCCAACAGGACTTATGCAGGCACGCGCCGAAGGTGGTCTTCTCGTCGCCCATACTGTAGGCAAGGACTCCGTGGCGGCGGTAATCCTCTTCAGCGTCGAGGTATGTCTTTAGCCGTTGGGACACGGCCGGTTCGTCATTCCAGCAGCCCTCGCTGCCGGCTCCGCCTATATGGTTACCGTTGTCTGTATTAATGAAGGGGTAATCTGGTCCCATGTCCGGCGCACGGTACAGGCCGCTGCTACAATCGGGCACGTAGTTCATCCCGGCGTGGGTCATGTACCACCAGGGGACGTTGCTGGTCTCGGACCGCGAGGTTATGCCTGCGTCAACGAGGGCCTCTTCGGCGATGTCGAGAAACTCGTCGATGTACAAACGACCCCACATAGCAGAATTCCACTGATCCCGCTTGCGGTGGGGGATAGTGTATTGACTGAGCGAATAGCCGTGAGTAATTTCTCGGCCGTTGGCCACCAGTGCGGCTTCAATGCCCAGAGAAGCGGGCATTCGCGAATCGGTAGGTAAGGAGAATTTTACATTCTCTGCGGGATTGCGAAATTCCTGTCGTGCCAGGACGCGCCCGTAGCGATCAACAGCATGTACACGCAAGGCGCGTTGCGGACGGTTGGGGGTCTTGACCTGGAGGGAGCCCCTAATGGGTTCGCCGGCTTCGCCCCATTCCTCGTCGATCTGTACATTCCTGATGGTTTCCTGGATGGTCACCTCGAACTCTTTGATTGCCCAGGCTTCGACGCCACGGTCGCTTCGGGCAATGACATCGACCCAGTATTCGCCGGCTGGGAGGGTGGGGATTTTGAAGGTCCTTGTCCCACCGGCGGGATTGAGCCCAGCAAGGTCCGGCAGTTGGCGGAATCCTCGGGATTGACTGCGGATCCGACCGGTCAGGCTCAGGGGGCTGCGAAGACCTTTGCCGTTCCATTTGATAGTGATCGGATTTTTCGAAAGTTCCGACAGAGCAAATGCATCTGCCCGAAGAGAGACGGACAACTTTAGCTGCGGTTCCCGTTGGGCGGCCCAGAGGATAGTGCGCCCCTGCTTCTCGAAACGCAAGTCCCGCTGCAGAGTGATTCCGAACATATGGGCTAATCCATAGAGATGGACCGGATTGCGAGACGCTAACCCCTGGATTGGTCTTCTATGAGAGTACGATACGACGCGTCCTTTGCCCAAGAGGAAGGTCTTGGCCTTGAGGTCGGCAAGTATTTTTGGCAGACTTTTCTGTTCCCTGGCTGCGGTCATGACGGGCTTCTCTTTATCGCCGAGGTTGTAGAGAAACACTAAGCCCGCCCCCCCTTGCTTTACACGCCTTAGAATTGTCTTTCGCACGTCTGGCGGAATGTTTCCAAAGGCCGACTCGCCGGTAACGACATAAGAATCGTATTGGTTCTTCATCAACCGGTCGAGCCGCTCCTTGCCAAGCTCGCCTCCATAGACACCCGCCCCCCCGGCATACATGACGGCATAGTCAGTTCCCTTGCCCTCCAACAGGAGAACGGCATCGCCGTCGATGTCGAAGCGTTGGGCTATTTCGACGGGGCCACGCAGCGGAAGCACATTGATATTGGCGCTCATAAGGGCGAGGAAGAGTACACGTACTTTGCCGTTGGCGTAGGGCTTGGCCCACTTGGTGTGAGGCGTCTCGAAGGCGTCCTTGAGCGAGTTGGCCTCTTCGAGTTTGTTCATCGCAGGCATCGAAGGTCCGGCTGTCAACGTCGAACAGAACAACGCCAATAGTGCCAGAGCGGAGATACTCAAAGTTTTGATCGTTACACTTTTCATACAGTTTCCTTTCGTTATTTTACCTTCCCGATTTCATTTTCCCGTGCTTCAGGAAGAAATCGATCTTGGCGGCGAATTGTTTGATTTGCTCAAATGGTGGACCGTAGCTCTCGCTCAGCTTGGAGAGGTCGGCATCCTTGGCAACCTGGACGAACCTGGTGGCGGCAGTTTTTATATCCTCCGGTATCGGAGCGGACATGTCGATCAGCGATATCTTCTTCCAGATGCCCGCGGCGTAGTTTTCCTTATCTACCCTGATGACTATTGTGTGTGTGCCAGGTGCCAGGGGCTCAAGCATTCTGACGAAGCTTGAATGCCACGTATACATGGGGTGGACTTTTTGTTCGGCGACCTTCACACCGTCAATGAAAATGTCGGCTGTTCCGTCGATAGCGCCGAAGAAGAGCGCCAGCGGTGCGCCTAGGCTGTCAGGCATGTCGAACCTGATCCCATACCAGCCGACGCCCCGGCGTTCCTCGCCCTGCATGGTCCAATGCTTGTCGATCCGCATTGTTTGCCATCCCGCAAAGTCGGTGGTTCCTTGCCAGGCTTCCTTGAGCCCCTCGTCCTGGGGGTCGATTTTGAAGGACCACTCGACGGGGAAGGTGAATATCTCCCCCAGCGTTGCGAACGATCTGTCCAGTTGCAGCTTCCAGATTGGCAGTCGGCAGGTGGCAACTCGCCGCCTGATCTCTTCGCTCTCGGCCTTGGCCTCCGCCTGGGACAGAATCTCGTTGCCTACGCGGATAAAGTTGTCATCATAGATCGCAGTAGGGTTATCCATAGTATTGACCGACCGATCTTTGTGTCCGTATTCGCTGTGCAGGAAGTCAATATAGCGGAGCACGTCATCCGCAGCCTTGCCGTAATAGAGCCGACAGAACTCCTCAATTGTTTCGCGGTCGTCGATTTCCGGTCGCCACAGGGCCCTGGCGATCAGATAATAGCGCAGGGGCTGCATCTCCGTCCCGCGGCTCTGTGTGGCTTGACAGTAGAAGCCCCTCACTCCTCCGATCTCGTTCATTATCCTGATGTTCCTGGCAATGTGCTGCAAATTCGGGCGTGGGTCCAGATAGCTGCGCGAGCCGTATACGCCAAGCTTGATCCAGTTGTAGAAATACCCGTCGCCGATCTGTTCCTTTCGTTGGCGAAACTCCTCCATCACCCTGTCGTTGACCCCAGAGGGATCGTCCATGGCGTATCGCCAGTCTGGATCGGCGACCAGTTGTATGAGCACGTTGGAAACCGGTTTGGTTTTCTTGGGCAGTTGGGTATGATAAAGCATGGTTTCGACGGTTACGGCAGGATATTCCTTTGCCAACTGTTTGGCGATGGCATTGACGAAGCGCATCTTGGTACCACCCTCTTCCACTCCCTCTTCCTTGTTGATGGCTACGTACTTCGCGCACTTGCAGAAATTCGTGCTGTCGTTGATTGTAACGGAGACGACATACTTGAAGTCCCGGTCGGCCTTGGCCTTGTCTCCCAGCCAGCCTCTGATTTTTCCGGCGGCAATTCCGGCGATGTCGGGATTACTCATGCAGAGTTGAGTGTTTATGCCGTCGTATTCCCTGCGGCGTTCGCCTTCGATCCAGGAAAAATACTCGGGGTGTTCGTCGAAGTACTCATCTGGGGGCACCAAATTCTTGAAGGTATGCGTCTGCGGGCCGACCCACTTCACTCCGCCCAGATGT
>DAOVVQ010000327.1 GCA_030637065.1 Planctomycetota bacterium | reverse complement strand
CCAATAGCAAATTCATCAGCATATGAGATCACAATTGGAGCGACTAACTCAGCTGGATATGATGATGAAACATGGTATTTGACAGTTAATGTTGACACGCCAATTTTTGTTGGTTTATCCCAAATATACGTTGATGAATCTGCGACATCCGGCGCACACAATGGTACCGACTGGGCCAATGCGTTTCTGACACTTCAGGACGCTCTATATGCCGTGGCAGGCGATCCCAACGAGATATGGGTGGCGGCAGGAACATATTATCCCACCTCTGATTACGGATTGTCGATAGGCGACCGCGGCAGGCATTTTCGCATGGTAAACGACGTGGCGATCTACGGGGGCTTTCCGCCAGGCGGGGGAACGTTTGCAGACCGCAATCCAAATCAATACGAAACAATTCTGTCCGGCGATATCGGAACTGCATCTGATGATTCCGACAACTGCTATCATGTCTTTTATCATCCAGTCGGTTTGTCTCTCGGCCATAACGCTGTTCTGGATGGCTTTACAATTACAGGCGGAAATGCGAACGGTTCTAATCCGGACGATGCTGGGGGCGGGATGTTTAACATGGACAACTGCAGTCCGACAGTGATCAGTTGTACTTTCAGCGGCAACTCGGCTGTTTACGGCGGCGGGATGTTTAACAGCGACTCCAGCCCAACGGTAACCGGCTGTATTTTCACCGGTAACTCGGCTGGCTACGGCGGCGCGATGCGCAACTTCGAGAGTAGCCCGACGGTGACTGGCTGCACCTTCACTGGCAACTCGGCTGGCTTCTTCGGCGGCGGGATGTTCAACGCCTCGTCCAGTAGTCCGACAATGAGCAACTGCATCCTCTGGGGCAATACCGCATCTTCCTGGGGCAATGAGATTCATAATTTTTCCAGTACCCCGGTAATCAGTTACTGCGATATTGCGGCTTCTCTTTCGGGTGGGTCATGGGATACTTCCTTAGGCTCCGATGGTGGTGGCAATATCGACGCCGATCCGCTGTTTCTCGATGCTGACGGCGTTGATAATACGCCTGGAACCGAGGATGACGATCTGCATCTTATGGGTATCTCGCCATGTATCAATGCCGGTGACCCGAACGGAAATTACAGCGGGCAGGTTGATTTAGATGGCGAGGCTCGGGTGCTTTACGGGCGGACGGATATCGGCGCCGATGAGGTTTACCCGATAGCGGGTGATTTCGAGCCGGACGAGGATGTAGATGTGGCAGACTTTGGATTCCTTAGTGCGCGATTCCTCAATGAGATCTGCGGTGCCTCAGACGATTGCGATGGAACCGACATGAACCACAGCGGGACAACAGACGAGATAGACTTTGCCCTGTTCATAGCAAACTGGCTATCTGGCCTGTAGGCTGGCGTGTCAACTCTGGGTCGGCATTGACAGACGGGCAGTTCGGCAAACCCGGCAATCAGTCGGCGCTATCGATTATTGCTTTTGTTATGTCGTTTATTGCTGAGCGGGTGTATCCGTTGCCGCCTTCGGTTAGTATGCTGAAGATGTAGTCTCCGTTGGCTGTTGCGGCGACGCCGGAAAATGCCCGCACGCCGTCTATGTAGCCGGTTTTGCCGAGGATATTGCCTTTGTATTTGGTCTCGCCGAAATACTTTGCGATCGTGCCGTCTTGGCCGCCAACGGCTAAGGTCTGCTTGTAGAAGTCCCAGTTCGGGCCGCCGTAGACCTGCTGGAGGACTTTTACGAGGGTATTTGGGCTCAGGCGGTTTTCGCGGCTCAGGCCGCTGCCGTCGTCTAAGTTGAATTCATCGGCGCCGGCGCCCACCATTTCCAGATAGGCGGCTACCAGTTCGAGTCCGTGGGCCCATTGGCCGTTGACCCTGCCGGTTGTCGCTTCGGCTGATATCGTCTTTATTAGCGATTCGGCTGCCAGGCCCATGCTGTCTTTATTGCAGCGGTTCAGGACATCGCCCATCGGCGTGGTGTATGTCTTTAGGATCCTGATCTTGCCCTCGTCGCGGACGTATCGCTCGGCTAAATCGCCCTCAACCCTGATACCGGCCCCAGCCAAACGTTCGGCCAGCAGGAACCCGAAATATGCGGCTGGTCGCTCGATGGCTACGTCGAAGCCGGCTTCGGTGCGGCAGTTGCCTTTGACGATGAGCCGGTTCGCTTCGGAATTGCGATAGGCCCCGACGGCACTGGAGCCCTTGCTGACGAGCCGGACCTGGTTGACGATCGTAACGTACCGCGTCGACGGCTCGAGAGTGACCCTTGCCGAGCTGCCGGAGCGTTTGACGTTGAGATTGATACAGTTATGGTTGAAATTAATGCCCGCCACCTCGCAGGCATACCACTGGTTAAGCTGGTCGCGGGGCCAGTTTGGATGCACGCGGTCGTCGTCGAAAAAGCTGCTGTCAACCACGACGTCATCGACCGTTTTTACCCCGGCCCGGGCGAGCACCGCGATAATATCGTCAAAGAGCCATCCCTTGGCCCTATCGTATCTTTCGTCGGTTGCCTCATCGCCCAGAAGCGGGTCGCCGCCGCCGATCACGACCAGATCGTCGCCTAAGAGGGCTATCCTTGTCGTGAATTGGTAGTCCGGGCCGAGATACGCGAGGGCGGCTGCGGAGGTGATTACTTTCATGTTGGACGCTGGGATCATCGGTTTTTCGGAGTTTCGCGCGTAGACCGTCCGGCCCGTGTCCGCCTGTACTATCTTGACGGCAAAGGTAGTCTTTTTCTGCTCCGACTTGCCGATTATCCCGTCTATCTGCGATGACAGCGATCCCTCAACGCAAACAGGAAAAAGGAAAACCAGAATAGCCCGGACCAGTAACAATTTGACTCGTCGTTTGAGCATATCCGTACTTTATAACAAAGTCGGCCCAATATTTCAATCGGCTCAGGCGTCTTTACCCTTGAAAAATTGTACGCGAGAGGTCATAATATGACGGAACCTGTTATCTGAAGGGCAGTTATGAAAATTGCATATTTTGATTGTTTTTCCGGTGCGGGCGGCGATATGATCGTCGCTGCGATGCTCGATGCTGGTCTGGACAGGGATTTTCTGGTCGGCCAGCTCGATTCGTTGGGCGTTGAGGGGCTCAAAATCGAGGTTTCGCCCGCCCAGCGGTGCGGAATCGGAGGTCTGAGCTTCAAACCCACCGCCCCGCACCAGCACCACCATCGCAAACTTGCCGACATTGTCGCCCTGATAAACGGTAGCAGCATAAGCGACGGGGCCAAACAGCGGGCGGTCGAGATATTCGGAGCCCTCGCCAAGGTCGAAGGCGGTATTCACGGCAAGAGCCCCGACGAGATCAGCTTTCACGAGGTCGGAGCGGTCGATTCGATCGCGGATATCGTCGCAGCCTGTGTTGGTTTGGATGCACTCGGGATCGAAAAGGTCTGCTGTTCGCCCTTAGCTGTGGGGTCCGGTACGGTAAAGGCCGCCCACGGCCAACTGCCCGTCCCAGCCCCGGCAACGGCGGAGATACTAAGGCTGGCTGATGCACCTATCGTCAGCGGCCAGGCCAAAGGGGAACTATTAACGCCGACGGGGGCGGCATTGCTGACGAACTTCGCCGCTGGCTACGGTCAACTGCCGCCGATGAAGATCGAGGCCATCGGCTACGGAGCGGGCACGCGGGATACGGAGAGCGTGCCGAATCTGCTGAGGCTGTTCATTGGCCAGGCGGCTGATGCTCTTGGGAAATCCTTTCCACAGTTTGCCGATGTCAATACCCAGGACACGGATGGGGGAATTGATCAAGGCCAGGCCGGCCATGAGCCCAGCAAGCGTTCCTCCTG
>DAOVVQ010000256.1 GCA_030637065.1 Planctomycetota bacterium | reverse complement strand
GGCGGCGCTGTTTCCTCGCGCTCGGCGGTCACAGCAATATCCTCATCGTCCTTTTTGCCCGCCATCATCCCTTTCAAATTCCGCTCGACTATCAGCGTCAGCGTCCGGTCGTCGGCCAGGTACTTGCTGGCCACACGCATGAGGTCGGCCTTCGTAACCGCCTGGATCTCGGCTAACAGCGTGTTGACCCGCTGGGTGTCGTTCTTCTCTACCGCGGCTGTCCCTAATGTCCTCGCCTTACTGCCTATCGTCAGGTTCCGCGTTACCAGGCTCTTTAGCATCTGGTTGCGGGCCTTTTCAAGTTCCTCATCGCTAACCGGCTCGGTTTTCAGCGTCTCGACATGCCGCCCGATCGCCTCGAGGAGCACATCCGCATTCGCCAGCGGCCCCTCAAGAGCGCCCGCCACAAACAGGCCGTCATGCTCGAGGTTCCACGTAGTCGCCATTGCCACCACTGCAAGTTGCTTTTCGGCTACGAGTTCCCGATAAAGCCGGCTGGAGTTACCGCCGCCGAGTATATTGCTTAGCAGGTCCAGCACCACCTCATCGCTATGGCCCAACGGTACGGTCCGCCAGCCGACCCCCGCCAGTCCGGTAGGGGCGTTTTCATCGTCAAATACGACCTGACGAGCCCCGGTTTCCGGCTCGCGAATGGTCACGCGCCCCGGCTCTGCGCCCGAAGGCACCCAGCCGAAATATTTGCGGGCAAGCTCCTGCGCCTCTTTATGCTTTACGGCGCCGACGATGACCAGCGTCGCATTATTAGGCACATAGTACCGCTTCCAGAAATCCCTAAGCTCGCCGACGGTTGCCGAACGCAGATGCCCCAGATTGCCGATCGGCGTCCACTGATAAGGATGGACCTTGAAGATCTCGCCGGCTACCCGCTTCATCAGCGTTCCGTAGGGCCGGTTTTCGCCCATGCGAAGCTCTTCCTCGACCACCTTACGCTCCGTGTCAAAGGCGTCCTGATCGATCTTCAAAAACGTCATCCGCTCAGCCTCGAGCCAGAGGGCAAGCTCCAACTGATCGGCTGGGAGCGTCTGGATGTAGACCGTGGTGTCAAAGCTCGTATATGCGTTATTCGTACCGCCAACGCGCCGGATGAAGCCGAAATGGTCCTTGGGCCCGACGCGGTCGGTGCCCTTGAACATCATGTGCTCGAACATGTGGGCAAACCCCTGCCTCTCCGGGTCCTCGTCCTTGGAGCCGACATGATACCAGACCTGGGCGGCGACGATCGGACAGGAAAAATCCTCCAACGTTACGACCTTTAGCCCGTTATCAAGCTCGATCTCGCGGTAGTCAAAGAGCCGCTCGCCCTGCTGTCGGGTTGCCCCGCCGCCGACCCCGCCGCCGACCTCACAGCCGCTGAGAACCAGCAATAATGACAGAAATATAAGGCTAAGTACCGTTCGACATGGTCTTTTTGAGGCTGTTTTCTGCATTTTCCGCTCCAATCTTCAAGGTCTTTTAAGTTGTGATACATATCCCTTTACCGCCAAAAGAGGCGATAATCACATCGAAAACGCTGCCGTACTATAAGTCTCGGTCCAAGGCCGGTCAAGTTTTTTGTTCATCGCAAGGTTTGGGGGCTGGGGGGCTAAATATTTTTTGGGATAATTCCGAAGGTAGGGTGGTTCCGACAGGAAGTTCTTGACTAAAACCGGTGATTTTGATATAATAATTGGCTGGTGGGGTAGTATCAGCTTGGTTGGCACAGCATTTGATCTGGTGGGCGCAAGTGACTTTCTATCGGCTCAGAACACAAAAATCCGGGCGATAGTTTTAAGGAGGGTGACAAAAGTGAATTTGCCGGGCAGGGCTCTTGGTTCCCTGCGACATGCTGGGCTCTCTGCCCTGGCGATTGTCGTGGTTTGTGCAATTCTGTTGTGTTCGGTTGACGCCGGCGCACAGCAGGGCACCAGTGCAAGGTCTGCCTTGGCGAGAGTGCATTCAAATAATCCCAGCACTGGTAATCCCGGTGCCGGTCATCGCAGGGCCGGTTATTCCAGAGCTGGGGCAAAATACCGTGAACTATTTACTCCGCCCGACCTTTTGCGCAAGACAGTTCCCGATCCGAGTGATTTAAGGGCTCTCCGCCGCCGCGGCACCCGCGTGCGTTTCGAGGCTTTATCCGGGCTTTCGACCGCTGGCGGCGATATCGTCCGGTTCAACCTCTTTGACGACACCGGCTTCGATGCCGTTTTCACGAGAAAAGTCAAGCGTTCGCCGTCGAGTTATTCCTGGTTCGGCCATGTCCGGGGCGAGCCTGACAGCAGTTTTTCATTAGCTGTTGAAAAGGACGTGATGATCGCCAATGTAAATGTGCCCGGAAAGGGGACCTGGCAAATCAGATATTCTCCCGACGGCTTGCACGAGATCCGCCGGGTCGATAAGGACATGCATCTTCCGTGTCATGGCGATGTCAGCCCAGCTAAGTCGGATATGTCGGCTGCGGCGACGGAGGCTGGGGCTGCTTTGCAGGCAGGCGCACCTGTAATGGCACAGGACAGCGGGCCGTTGGTTGACATTATGGTAGTTTATACACCGGTGGCAAGAAGCGCCGAGGGCGGCACCACCGCCATGGAAGCGCTGGTCAACCTGGCGATCGATGAGGCAAATCAGGCTTATATCAACAGCGAGATAGACCTGAGACTGCGGCTTGTCTACAGCGGTGAGGTTGCATATACCGAGTCAGGGTCGGCTGAGACGGATCTGGATCGTCTTACGGAGAAAACCGACGGTTACATGGATTCCGTTCATAGCCTGCGTGATACATACAGTGCGGATATGGTCTGTCTCATTGCGGATTTAACCGATGCCGGGGGTATTGCCTGGGTTATGGATGACCTGTCACCGTTTGAGGACTATGCATTTAGTGTTGTAAGGCAGGCCCAGGCCACCGGATATGAAACCTTTACGCATGAACTCGGTCACAACATGGGATGCCATCACGCCGTTGGTGACTGCTGTCCGACAACCGTCAGGAATACGGCACTTTACAATTACTCGCACGGATGGCGTTTCAATGGCGATAGCAGCGATCAGTTCAGGACCATAATGGCCTATAGACCTGGCGAGCGGATCCGCTATTTTTCCAACCCGAACGTTCTTTACGACGGCCAGCCGACCGGTCGTGTCGATCTTGAGGATAATGTCCGTTCGATAAACAACGTTGCTTCCATCGTGGCCAGTTGGCGATCGTCCATATCTGCCTCCACTCCGCCGGTTGCCTACGATGTCAACGATATAACCGTGAGGCGAGGCGATTGGGTCGCTATTGAACTTCAAGGCAGCGATGAAGGCCTTCCCGCTGAGCCGGGGATATTGAGCTATGTTATTACCTCCCTGCCTGTCAACGGAACTGTCGCGGACCCGCAGGCTGGGACGATAGACTCGGTGCCATACGTGCTGGTCAATAATGGAGACCTGGTCGAGTACTATTCCGACGGCATCTTCGTCGGGCTGGAGGTGTTTACCTATGTTGCCGATGACGGCGGCACACCGACTGACGGCGGACAGTCGAATACCGCAACTGTTTCCGTCGAGGTAGTTGAGTACTTAACCGAGGTGTTCGATGCAAACGACATCGATCTGGCCAATCGGATATTTACGTTTGTTCCTGACGGATCGGGGGTATTTTATGAACTCTGCCGCGACTTGGCCGACGGATTCCCGACCGACCCATCCGGCTCAACGTTGCTGCCACTAAGTGACGATGGTTCGGTAGAGGTAAATGTTACCGGCGGCAAAACGGTTGGTGTCTACGGCAGCGCCTTCGCCTCTTTCCGGGTGGGCAGCGACGGCTACATAGCCTTTGATTCGGGCGATCCGGTCCCGCCGTTGACCTTAGCCGACCATTTCAGCCAAAAACGCATATCGTTTCTGCTTGCCGATCTCGACCCATCCGCCGGCGGGACGGTCAGTTACAAACAGCTCTCCGACAGGGTAGCGGTAACGTTCGAGGGTGTGCCCGAATACGGCACAGCCAATTCAAACGATGTGCAGGTCGAAATGTTCTTCCAGGGCACTATTCGTATTACGTACCTGAACGTCGAAGTCACAGACGCCATTGCGGGCCTGTCAAACGGCGGCGGCCAGCCTGCGTATTTCCTTGAAAGCGATCTGAGCAGCTATCGGTGGTGCGCCAGTTTTGACGATGACTCTCTGGTCTATATCGAAGACCTGGCCTTTCTCGCAGCCCGTTGGTTTGACCCCAACTGCGCCGATTCGATGTGGTGCCAGGGCGCAGATCTTGACCGCAACGACAGGGTCGATGCAAGCGATTTTGGCTGGTTTGCCAGACATTATATGTACGACGCCCTTTACGAACAGTCTTTCCTGAGCATAGCTGCCGACGATGGACGAATATGGGGCGATGAAAATGGCGGAACGAGTATGAATTCTACGGATACGTCCGACGGAGCCCTGTACTTAGGTTCCATGAACAATGGAGACGGCTACCGTTTCTTAGTCTCATTCGACACGTCGGTTTTGCCTGACGATTGCATCATTCTTTCAGCTCAACTGGAGGTGGTCCGTGGTTACAAGTTTGGTTCGGATCCCTTTACCTGGGGCGGCACATGCTCGATCGATATTGCCAATCCATATTTTGGTGCGGATTCCAGCCTGGCTATACCCGACTGGGACGCGGCGCCGGATGCGACACAGATAGCCACATTCGCCGGACCTGACCCAGGCATGGATAGCATGCTGACCTCGACCGACTTTAACCTTGATGGCCTGGCTAATATCAACCCGACAGGGACGACACAGCTCAGAGTCCGATTCAGTACCATATCCAATAACTCATGGAGTTACTTGGGCTTCCATTCCGGCGAAAATGCAGACCCCGCCAAACACCCCAAACTGATAATAACATACGTTCACAATTAGCTGCCCGATTTGTGATTTGTCCGCAGAGATGGCTTGGTCTGCGTATTGTCATTCCCGCGAAGGCGGGAATCCAGCTTAAAATAGCATCCGCCAACCTGTCTCGCCGTAGCCTTGGCGAAGGTGGAAGGCGGATTCCTGTAGACACCTTTCACCTAAAAAACAAGCCAATGGCCGCCACAGAGTGGTTCTCAAAAAGAATGGGGGTTATTGTGGTGTGGTCTGCTTGTGAATTTGTGGAATTGTGTTTTACTTATGTTGGATTTGTCGTTATCATGCTTAGTCTGTATTGTTTTTTTCTGTGGCAGGGTCTGGTTTTATCGGAGCTGCTTTTATGGCGAAACAAGGCGAATATGTCTATGACTGGCCGAGGCCGATGGTTACGGTTGATGCTTTGGTCTTTGCCGTTGGCGGCGCCAGGCCCAAGGTTCTGCTCATTAAACGGGGCAAAGAGCCCTTTTTAGGCGAATGGGCGGTGCCCGGCGGATTTCTGGAACTTGACGAGGAACTTGGGTACTGTGCGGTTCGCGAACTACAGGAAGAGACAGGACTTACAGGCGTTGGGCTCTCACAGATGCACACCTTCGGCACTATCGGCAGAGACCCGCGGGGACGGCAGATCACCGTTGTGTTTGCCGGAACCGTTGACGAGGAATTAGCGGTCACTGGCGGTGACGATGCAGCCGAGGCAGCGTGGTTCGATGTCGACGGTCTGCCGGAAATGG
>DAOVVQ010000100.1 GCA_030637065.1 Planctomycetota bacterium | reverse complement strand
TAGGGTATGGAAAACCCTCGAAATTCAGATCCGTTTGCAGACACTCGATGACCACCTTATTCCCGGAACAAAGCTCGCTTCCCGCGTTAATATCAAGATTGGCACTTATGTTAACGAGGCCTGTAGGTCGAAGTTTTGTTATCATCCCAGCGGCCTTTTCCGGCAGCGTATCGAGCCACTTCCGGTCCAATTCGAGCCGTTTTGCCTCGACTGACAGACAAAGGGCCGGCAACTGCGGTCCGCCCTTCTCGGGCCAGATCGTACCGGTAAGCTGCACTTGCCCCTCGCCGTTTCTGCCGGTTAAGCTCTTTAACTCCACAATATCCGGCGTCAACGTCGCGTCAACGTAAACCTCTGTCAGAGGCAGCGGGAACTTATTGTAAAGCAAAGAGGCATCGCGAATGGTTATATGGGCGATATATTCGACAAGGCGGCGACCGACTTCGTTGGGAAAGACCTTTATCTCCACGTCGGTCTGCGCATTTACCGCAAAATGGTCGTAAAACTGTTTTTGCCTCGCCGGCAGAGCGTCTTTCAAGGTCGAATCTATAGGAATATTGCGGGCATCTATCAATATATTAAACCTCGGCCTGTCAGCGCCGGTATCCGTGACTTCACCGTTGAGGGCAATCGTGCGCTCGTCGCCGTCATAGCTGCTGACAACATTTTCAAAGTCGATCCGGCCCGGCTGAATAGTCACCTTTCCGGTAACATTGTCCATGGGATAAGGAAAATGCTGGTAAATGGCCTTGGCGTCGATCAGTTCCGCGGTAAGGACCGAATTGCGACCCTTCGTCGGTGAACCGATAAGTCTCAGATCGGTCTTTGCCGTGCCGGAGGGCGCAAACGTAAACCAGAGTTTCTTTTGCGCGGTGCTAAGGGCTCTGTACAAATCTTCGTCGATCTTCATGCTGGGACTGGATATCCGTATATCATAGTTCAGGTCGGGCCCAAAGTCCCTGCAATATCCGTCAATATTGACATCGACGTCGCCGTGCGTGCCGTTTAGATCATTAAAGACGATGCTTTTTTCCGTCAGGTCCAGCGTGCCGGAGATATGCTCGAGCAGGTAAGGAAAATGTTCATAACTCATCGAGGCGTCTTTGCCGGTAATCGTCCCGACAATTTTGCCCTTGGCGAATTCGCTGATCCGGCCCATAAACCTCAGGTCGATATCGCCCAGACCTTCGGGGCTATAGCGGTCGAAGATCTTTTTCAGATTCACACCGAGTTTATCGAGCAACTGGTCGCTATAGACAAGAACATCGGGGCTCTTTTCCTTTGTAACCGTCCAGTTTTCAAGCAGGAACCTGACATCGTATTGACCGTCGCTAAAGTAGTCCTCGACCTTGCCGGAAACGGCGACTTTGCTGTCATCGCCAACTCTGCATCTCAGGGCGTTGAGCTTGATGTTCCGTTCGTCATAGTCCATGTCAAGCGATATATCTCTTACGGACCACGTGTTGCCGAAAACGGGCGAGGGACCCATGAAGATGGCTCCGTCGTTGAGAATGATTTTCCCGTCGGAACCGGGCTTTATTACCCCGCGAAGAAAACTGCCGCCGAATCCGAGTCGTTGATCGCCCTCCAGATAAAAATCGTACGCCTTCTCGCTTCCTCCGGCCATTGCAAAAGAGCCGTTAACGCCGACGATCACGAGTGGCTTGACCAGGCCGTCGGCGACTTTGGTGACGACCCGGAGTATACCGTTTTGGGCGTCGATGAGAGGGATTTTCCCGTCCCCTTCGGATGACCCGGCCAGGTCCAACAGCCCCAGATTCCACTTGCCGGTTTCGGTTTCGTATTGGGTGTTTAATATAAAATCCCTGATCGTGATGTGATTGATCCTTGGCTGAAGCGCCAGGAGGCTGATCAGGGAGAACCGGGCCTCGACCGTTCGGGCTTCCAGAATCGCCTCGGATCGATTATCATCGACGCAGCCGATCAACATTTGATTGATGCGAACGGCGCCGGTGGCCGTGAAATCGATAGACTTTATATCTACAATAGTCCCGCTGAGCTGCGTTATCTGCTGGCGGGCGATAGGTAGAAGGATTCTCGTCCCGATCTGCGTATAGAGTACCCAGCAGACGAGCCCGACAGCCAACAGCCTCAACAGCCGGCGTAAGAACCGTATGCGTATGTGGAACCAGCGTGCCACTTTTCCCGACATGTCAGACATACTCACAAATAACGTCTAAGCCAACTTACCGATCGCCTTGTCGGCAATGTCCCGGCGGCAATAAGCCCGGTCAAAGTCGATCATATCGACCGCCGAATAAGCCTTGGCCTTGGCCTCGGCGATAGTATCGCCCAGTGCCGTAACCCCTAACACCCGTCCGCCGGCTGAGACAATGTCGCCATCCTGTTGAGCAGTACCGGCCTGGAATACTACTATATCGTCATTATCCCCCGCGGCGTCCAGACCAGTTATCTTTTTGCCCTTGTCATAACCGCCGGGATAGCCACCGGAAGCCATTACCACGCACACCGCGGGCCTCGGGTCCCACTCCAGAGTCATCTCCTTGAGCCGGCCATCGCAAACCGCTAACATTACATCGAGCAGGTCGCTCTTTAGCCGCATCAGGATCGGCTGGGTCTCAGGGTCGCCAAATCGTACATTATACTCCAATACCCGCGGTCCGCCCTGCGTAATCATGATTCCCGCGTACAAAATCCCCTTAAAAGGCGTGCCGTTGCGAATCATACCGTCGACGGTCGGGACGAGAACCTCCTTGACTATCTGGTCCATAATCGCTTCGGTGACAACCGGCGCTGGACTATACGCTCCCATTCCGCCGGTGTTCGGTCCGGTATCGCCCTCACCGATGGCTTTGTGGTCCTGGGAACTCTCCATTACATAGATGTTTCGACCATCGACAAACGCAAGGATCGACGCTTCCTGGCCCAAAAGCTTGTCCTCGACGACCACGGTGTCGCCCGCTTCGCCGAAGATACGGTCGCACATGATCTTCTCAGCGGCAATAATCGCGTCGGCTGGCTCGTCGCAAACGAACACCCCCTTGCCCTTGGCGAGACCAGCGGCCTTTACGACCACCGCTTCGTCCCGGCTGGCAATATAGACTTTGGCGTCGGCGAAAGTCTCAAAAACCCGACCCTCAGCGGTCGGTATCGCGTTTGTATGCATCACCTGCTTGGCGAACGCCTTGTCCGCCTCGAGCCTGGCCGCAGCCTTACTCGGGCCAAACGCCTTGATACCGGCAGCCTCGAAGGCATCGACCGCGCCAGCCGCCAATGGGTCCTCCGGGCCGATTATCGCCAGAGAAACATCGTTCGATTTGGCAAAATCCACCAGTTCAGCGATATTATTAACACCAATATCGACGTTTTTGCCATATTGAGCGGTTCCCGGGTTGCCGGGCGCTATGTAGAGCTGGTCCAGTTTTTTCGATTGTGCCAGTTTCCACGCGATCGCGTGTTCCCGCCCACCGTTTCCAACCAATAATACGTTCATTCCCAACCTCGCAATCTAATTATCAAGTTTTCAGAACACTGCAAAGTTACCAGAAACCTGCGGTATTCTCAAGTTCAATTAAGTTTGTGTGGCCTACATAGAATTTGCCGGTGGACGTGCTTTGGATGATGTACACCAGCCCAAAGCAAGACTCAAGCCTGCAACCTGGCGATTAATCCCAATATGCATCGGGAGAAGAAATGTTTTGGATTATGTAAAATACTCCAAACTCCCCGAGTAGGACTCGAACCTACGACCTAGCGGTTAACAGCCGCTCGCTCTACCAATTGAGCTATCGGGGAATAGCACCAATAAATGGAATTTAGTATTGTCTCCATTTCGCCTGATTTGTCAAGCAAAGTTAGTATTTTTTGGTAAATCAGGGCAAAAACTTTCTGCGGCTGGACAATTTAACCGAAATCCGCTAAGATGACTTCGAGATTTTTTGCAATATTCGTCGTGCAATGGCGTCTATTATTATAATGGCAATACGATCGTTAATGTATATTTAGAGGTAAGCCGAAGAATAGATATGGCTGGACAGACTCCTGACATAGAAGGTTTCACTATCATGAAGTGCATTGGCACAGGCGCCAGGACTACGATCTATCTGGCGAAGGACCAGTCCAGCGGCCAGACGGTGGCCCTGAAGCGGGCTGTGCTGGAACAACCCGAGGATGTGCGGATTTTTGAGCAAATACAGACTGAATACAAGGTCGCCCATCACATCGATCACCCTTATATCCGCAAGTGCTACAAGCTCACCAAGAAACGTAAACTCTTGCGAATACAGGAGATGCTGCTGTCAATGGAGCTGTTCCAGGGCCAATCGCTCGAGGACGGACCGGCACTTAGCTTGGGCGATTGCCTGCTGATCTTTCGCATGATAGCAACGGCATTGAACGCCATGCACCAGCACGGATACGTCCACTGCGACATCAAGCCGAATAATATTCTCATTGGAGCCGATGGCGCGATAAAGATCATTGATCTGGGCCAAAGCTGTAAAATTGGAACTATTAAGACTCGTATACAGGGCACGCCCGATTACATTGCCCCCGAGCAGGTCCACCGCCAGCACCTCAGTCATCGCACGGATATGTTCAATCTCGGGGCGACGATGTACTGGGCATTGACGGGCAAAAATGTGCCTACTCTTATCCCGAAAAAAGTTGCGGTCGGAAGTGCCGTTTCCTCTGAAAAGAGTTTCAGAACGCCTCACGAGATCTACCGCAAAATTCCGTCTAATGTGTCGGACATAGTAATGGATTGTGTTCAGGAAAAGCCCGCTGATCGTCCTGCGAACATGAACGAGATCATCGCAAGGATCGATGTTATCGTTCGCGAAATCTTTGGAAGCAAAATAGCAAACAATGGCGCTGCACGAGCTTGATATCTGCAAAAAAGCTGCGGAGCTTAACTATTCAGCGAAGCAGCGCGACGGCAACGTAGTCCGTCTTCCCGAAACGGCTAAGGTTATCGTTACGGGCGACCTGCATGGCCATCGCCGCAATTTCGAAAGAATCGTCACGTTTGCCGACCTTGAGAACAATCCCGAAACTCACATCGTGTTTCAGGAGATATTGCACGGCGGGATAGAAGATGATGCCGGCGGTTGTCTTTCGTTCATGCTTTTCTTTGACATCATCCGTTATCAGATCCGATTCCCCGATCAGGTCCATCTGATCCTTGGCAATCATGACACAGCAGTAATTACGGACTGCGATGTCCTCAAGGCTGGAAGGGAGATGAACCATTCGATGAAAGCCGCCATGAAACGGAAATACGGCGATGATTTTGCGGCGGTCGAAGGTGCGCTCAAGGAGTATCTGCTGTCCGAGCCTCTGGCTGTGCGATGTGCCGACAGGATATGGATATCACATTCGCTGCCCGGCGACCGCTATATCGACGACTTTGACACCGGCATTCTGGATAAGAAGTTGCAGCCCGCCGACATGCTCCGCCCCGGACCGGCCTATTTGCTGACATGGGGCAGGAGGCATAGCGAGAAGGCACTTGCCAGGATGAGAGAACTTCTCGATGTCGACATGTTCATCCTCGGTCATCAGCCTCAGGATACCGGCTGGGCTGTAGCGGGGAAAGATCTTCTGATCCTCGCTTGCGACCACAATCACGGCTGCCTCGTGCCGCTGGACCTGACAAAATCTTACACTATCGAGCAGGTAATTGATTGCATTGTGCCTCTCGCCTCGATAGCATAGTGTCTGGCGTGTGCGGTCAAATCCGGGAACCCAATAAGGAATTCGCCCAAGGTGTTTTGGCAGATATATCATGATATTGCATTAGTGCTGATCCTGACGCAACTGGTTTTTTTGTTTCAGAGTTGCAAGAATTACGGCTATGCCCTGAGAAAATCCCGCAAGAAACGCACCGGCTACAAACCGCGTACATGGCTGACTGTCCCCTGCAAAGGCATTGACAACGCCTTTGACAAGAACATTGCCTCGCTTTTCAATCTTGACTATGACGATTATTACCTGGCATTTGTCGTCGAGGACTCCTCGGATCCGGCTTATGAAAGGCTCTGCCGGCTTAAGGAGGACCTGGCAGCCGGTTCGAAGGCGATGGACGTTTTTATCTTAACCGCCTCTATCGCCTCGGGATGCAGCCAAAAGATACATAACCTGCTTTACTCGTGCCGCAAGGCCCCGGACGATATCGAGGTCTTTGCATTTGCGGATTCCGATGCCTGCCTGCGAGCCGACTGGCTCAGCCATCTCGTCCATCCCCTGCGTAAGGCAAGACACGGCGCAGCTACCGGATACCGATGGTTCGTACCTGAGCGAAACAATCTCGCTTCGCTGGCACTTTCGGCGATAAATGCAAAGATCGCCCAGATGTTAGGCAATACCAGTTTCAACCAGGCATGGGGCGGTTCTATGGCGATCCGGACCGAGACTTTCCGCAAGATCGGGCTTGATTCGATCTGGCAGAAGGCTATCAGTGACGACCTGGCACTTTCGTACGCGGTAAAGAAAGCGGGCCTGAAGATCATCTTTACGCCGGCCTGCCTGGTCGCCTCGTATGAGGAGACAACGTGGCCTAAGCTCTTCGAATTTGCACGAAGGCAGTTCATGATCACGCGTGTAACTACCCCGGGGACATGGTGGTTCGCCGTTATTTGCATTGTCTACTCGCTGACAGGGCTATGGGCAGGCGCTGCAATTGCCATTTGCGCCGCTGTGACAGGCGCCGAAAATCTCGGCTTGTATATTACCGTGCCCATCCTTTTCCTGGCGGGACAGATCCTTCGCTCGATCCTGCGGCAACGTATGATCACGAAATTGCTCCCCGACGATGCCGGCAGAATGAAACCTGCGATCTATGCCGACATTCTGGCCGCGCTGGTCTGGTCATGGCTGTTGTTCGGATGTATCGCAGCATCGGCGTTTGGCAGGACGATTACCTGGCGCAACATACGCTATCGGCTCGTTGGGCGTACGGAGACGATAATTCTCGACAGGACTGTGAAAAAAGATTGAAGAATGCGGCGGTGAATGCTATTTGATCTCACCGACAAGATCGACTCGATTCTTGCCGCTCCTCTTGGCCTCGAGCATCGCCCTGTCAGCCTGTTCAAAAAGCTCACCGACCGTCGTACCGTCCTTTGGAAAAGAAGCCAGCCCTCCGCTAATAGTAAGTGCCCCCCTGCCCTCTGGACCGAGGAATGTCAGTTCCGCCGAACTGATCTCTTTTCGAAACCGCTCAGCCATGAACAGAGGCTGACGCGGATGGTCGCCCTTGGTTTGCCGGCGTTCCGAAGAGAGGTCTTTCGCCGCATCGGTTTTACCGGCGGTTTCCGGAAGGTCCCAGAACACGACGGCGAACTCATCACCGCCAATCCTGCCGACTACATCGTGCTCCCGACAGCAGCGAAGCATCATCGCAGCCGCCTGCCGCAGTACGTTGTCGCCGACTGGATGGCCGTAAGCATCGTTATAATGCTTGAAATCATCGATATCGAAGACGAGCAGCGTTACGCGAAGATTGTCTTTGCGGGCACGGATCAGGATCTGCCTTAAGAATTCGCGAACATACCGCCGGTTCTTCAGGCTCGTCAGGTCGTCCTGCATCGCCAGTTTTTCCAGTTCCCTTATCCGGGCCTGGGTTGTGCCGCCTGCTGTTGTTACTGCCGGCATCTGTCCGGCTGTCGCCTGCTCAACCGCCCCGCCACCATTAAAGATCACCCCGACTTTAACCGGGCAGATCAAATAATCATACACCGCGCTTGCGGTTGGGCTGCGCCGGCCAATAATCTCGCGTGCTCTGGGTTCTTCGTGCATTTGTGCGAGCAAAATGATCTTCGCCCGGCGGCCTGTCCGGCCAAACGCCTCCAGTGCCGAATCCAACTGCCGGGCAAAACTGGACATCACTATCAGAATTATGCCAAAATCTTCCGCCGCTGCAAGGGCGATGCCGTCGAGAATATTGTCGCACTGCCTGCAATCGGGGCGGTCAAGCTGCCTATAATCGGCGAACGCCTCTCTCGCATCGCCAATTATCAACACGCTCGTCATATCCTTCTGTATCGAAGCCTTCTGATACGTCTGCATTTACCCTGCCCCTAACAGTGCATCCAATTCGCTCTTGCTCAGGATGCCTTCCTCTGTGCTCAAGGCCTTCCGTGACGAAAACTCCTTCGCTGCCGGCCCGTCCGTCCGGTCCGGACTTCTGCGGTCTTTGCGGCTGCCTGATATTTCCTCTAACATGCTTTCTATCTGCTCGACATTGTCGGCAACAAGCGCCCCGGCCATTATCGCCGACGCCACCTGCCTTCGCGAACGCCTCGAGTTGCTTCGGACAAGACAGCAACATTTTACATCGCCGCGATCACGGCATATCTCGAAGAATCGCATCTTTTCTCTGCACAATTGCTCGAGGCTTCCTACGATCGCCACTGACCCGCGGTTCTCCGCAAGCCTGGCCACGGTAGCATACAGGTCCTCGCACACGACATAGTCAGCCCCCAGCCGGTCCAGTAGAAATGTTACTTTCCATCTGAAGTTGTCGCTGACACCGGCTGTGACAATAACCCGAAGGTCATTTTTCAAAGGTTCTGACGACATCGCTATTACCCTGTGGGCCTCCTAAGACTATATAATAACAGGATTTACGAAAAAGTCAAGACAAATCCCATCGTCTGCGCCCCAACCGTAAAATCACTCCATCAGCACGATAAACCGCCGATAATAACCCCTCGCAGACGCTAAAATAACTTACCATGGAACGCCCGGCAACACAACCCCAGGCTGCATTTGTCATCTATTCCGTTGCCGGGAGGTTTTCCAATAAAGCCTGCGCCTGCTCACTAAAGATGCTCTGGGGATATTGCGCCGTAAAACTTGTCAATACGGCTCGTGCATCAGCCAACCAGGCCTGCTTGTCCTCCGGATCGTCACTGTCAGCCTCTTTCCACAGCCCGACCTTCAGCACCCCCAACTCATACAGAGCCTGAATCCCGCCATCGGTATCGGGATATTCCTCGCCAAGCCCCTTAAGCTGCTCAGCCATCAACTGCGTATCCGAGATCAACATGATCTTCGCCATGAGGATATTATCACGCAGCGGATCACCTTCTTTCGTCTCAGAGAGAAGTACATCAAGGTCGTCGGAATAGCCCAGGCTATATGGATTGAGAATGACGAACCTTGCCAGCCTGTCTTTTGACTCCGCGGAGTCTGTACGGTTCTCATCGCTGATAAGCTGCCGGAGCCGTCGCAGTTTTCGCTGCAATTCCCGCAACTTAAACGGTGTCATAACCGTCTCTGGCCCGGCGGCGAACGCCGTCAGGAACCTGCCTTCGGCCACCGGATATCCCCTGGAGAGCTTCAGGTGCTCTTCAAGTAGAACCTCGGCGACATCACAGTGCGTTGTCGACTCATCAAATCGCCCCAAACCTGCAAGATGCGTTGCATATCGCCACCTCGCCTCGAGGGCCTCGGCGCTTTGTGGAAAACGCTCATACAGCGTAAGCCAGACGGGAACCGTTTCGGTGTGCGGATAATCGCTGTGAAACCGGAGTGTCTCTTTTTGCCCGAACAGCTTGATATCCGGACTGTATTCGTTCAGCACAGCCTTGTAGTAAAGGGCGATCGGCATTCGCCTGCTCAAAGGCCACTTGCTGATAAACAGCTCGTACTGGACGGTCAGTTCGGTTCGTTTTTCCTGGTACTTGAGTTGCTCTGGGACATTAAACCACAGCGGCCAGCGATTATATCCTAATCTGGTTTGGATATCGCGTTTAAGTTCCTCACGCAGAAGGATCGGCTCGGTAGGATAGAACAGGCCTTCGAGATAACTGCGTGTAGTCGCATCCTCCAGGGCCTTATCGATATGAGCGGACATGTGGTGATCGTGAAACTCCGACACTTCCTCCGGGTTGTTGCCGGCTACATATAACTGGTAGTCCAACTCCGCGAAACTGATCCTGCCCTGGAACACCAGAACCGCTGCCAGCAATCCGATCCCGCTTATGCTCCAGACCAGCCCGGGCCGATACCGCGTATAATGGCCGACCGCTATAACCGCCCCGGCAAGGCCGATCGAGGTCAGCCACGCACACAACCACGGCGCATACGAAAAGCCCCATTTGATCGGGTCCACTTCGCTGCCGCCAAAAACGCCCCAGTAGACAAGCTGCGGTGTCATGCACAGGGCCAGGGAAATAAAGCGAGAGCGAAAACGAAGCGGCCGACATGCAACCGCAATGCAGCTTACCAGTACGAATATCGCAAAAAGCGGCAGACGAGCCAGGAATGCGACCGCCATGACCATTGGCAGGCTGTAACGGAAACTCAAAAGCTGCGAGATAAGAACGCCGCTCGAGGCCATGATCCCCATCAGGAGCCCGAGCACCAATATCTGCCAGGGATACTCATAAATGCTCAGCGGGCTGACCGTAAAGCGTCCCAAACGCCACAGGACCGGGTCCGTCAGGCCGGCATAATCCAGCGTCAGTGCCGTTCCCGTCAGTATTTTGGACCAGAAAAGGCATGCCGCAACCAATACCGCGACGGCAAGGGCCCAGCAGCGATGCACGTTGGCGTGGCTGTAGTGCAGCGTCGGGCCGACCGTCATGAACGACTTCGGCGGCCCTGCGGCCTTCTCTGACCCGTTTTTTGTCCCGTTCTTCGCCATTATATACCGATAGTCTCAATCAAATCCGACCGGCGTCTCAGCCGGGGTCAATACGCAAAAAGATTATAACAGAAAAAAAGAATCGAAAATTGAAAAACTGACTATTCACGCACGAATAATATCGGCTATTTTCATCAGTCGACTGATGTTGTCTCGCTCAGCCTCGCCGAGCTTGCTGTAGATGAACTTGATGGTCTGGCCCAGTTCGGGGATCACCACGTGTTCGAGGACGTTTACGCGGCGGCGGGTCATCTGGAGTTCGGTGGCCAAAAGCTGGGCCTGCTTTTCCTTTTCGGCAAGTTCGATCAGGCTGTCAAACGCCCGTTCGAGCGCCCGCAACGCGACATCCAACTCGCCGCTGGTCGTGGAGAAACCATAGCACATTATATCGCCGGCGATCTCCTTGGTTATCTCGGGGACCCTGACGCTCATGATGCTGGCAAAACTGATAGCGAGACTGAACTTCTTGGTCGGTGTCTCCATTGCAGCGCGCATATCCTCGGGCTCCATAGTCGCACGGGCCATCATAAACCGCCGGCTCGTCTCTAAAAGCTCCTTCTCGACGCGGTCACGCAGAGGCTTTATCAGCATTGCGATCTGTACAAGACGCCTGCTAATCTCGTCCCGCTTTTGACTGAGCAGACGATGGCCCCTTGTTGCGAGCCCGACGCGCTTCCTCAGCCGCAAAAGCTCCATTCGTGTCGCGTTTACATTCTCAAGCATCTATAGTCCTCAGAGTTTCACCGCCGGTATCCGTGTTCCTGGATATTGGCATGTACCCATGTCGCATTTACATTTTCAGGTATTTATTAATCCTCAGCGGTTTCGCCGCCGGCATCTTTGTTTCTGAATTTCGGCATGTACTTGTCGATCAGTTCCTTATCGATACGTTTAAGCTCGACATCGTCGAACATGCTGAGCAGTTCCCAGCCGAGTTCGAGCGTCTGCTCGATCGTCCGGTTGTCGTAATAGCCCTGCGAGATGTATCGCCCCTCGAACTCGTTGGCGAATTTCATATACTTCTGATCTTCGGCTGACAGGGCCGCTTCGCCGAGAATAGTGGCAAGCTCCTGGGC
>DAOVVQ010000032.1 GCA_030637065.1 Planctomycetota bacterium | reverse complement strand
GCCAGCTGGTATGCGAATACCAAAATATCCAATTGTACACTTTCTGACAACAAGGTTACGGGTGTGCACGGCTATGGTGGCGGTCTCTACTGTGCCTACGAAAGCTACACGGTCGTAACCGACAGTATTATCTGGGACAACAGGGGTATAAACGGTTCGCAGCTTGCCCTGGCCAACGGCGGAGAAGGTTATCCGCTGCCGTCAGCCCTTGATATTACCTATACTGACATCGGACCGGCGTATGATCCCAACGATTATCTGGTAGAGATGGCACCGGTCGATCCGAGTCCGGATACCGGTCCGATCGGTGACGGTTCCGTCCTGATCGAAGCTCAGACGATTTACGACCAGTTCGATGCCGGTCAGACGACAGTGAAAGTGATCGTCAGCCTCTCCGAGCCGGACTGGATGAGTAAATCCGTCGACTGGGATTCGGACGAATCCGTCGGTGCCCTGAGAGCGGAAGCGTCCAATCGTCAGTCGACGGTAATAGGTTCGTTGACTTCGACGGAATTCACATTGCGGCACCTTTACGAGAACCAGGCGGCCTTCTCCGGTGAGATCACACTTGACGGTCTCAACGAGCTGCTTGCCGATCCAATGGTAGTGGCGATCGAGCCGGTCAGGGAACTTGAGCCGCATATGGCACAGGCTATTGCTTTAGGCAATGCGTTGCAGGCCCGCCAGCTTTATGACGGAACGGGCATTTCTATTGCTATTGTTGATACCGGGATCGACTATACTCATCCCATGCTTGGCGGTGGCGGCTTCCCCAATGTTAAGGTCATCGGTGGTTATGATACCGGTATGGGTGATTCCGACCCCATGCCCTTCAGCGAGCCGCACGGAACCTGTGTTGCAGGTATTGCCGCCGGCGATTTGGGTACGGTCGGCGATTACATCGGTGGCGTTGCTCCCGGCGCAAAACTGTATGCACTAAAGGCCAACCCCGACGGCTGGGGGATATTCTTCAGCGATTCCTTATTGGCCGCGTGGGACTGGTGTATTACTCATCAAGATGACGATCCTGAAAACCCGATTATGGTAATAAACAACAGCTTAGGCGGCGGTTTGTATGATAATGCCGAAGAGGCCGATGCTTCTTCACCGGCGATGACCGTTGCGGCTGCCAAGGCTGTTTCCGCCGGTATTACGATACTGGCTTCTTCGGGCAATAGTTATTCCACTTGGGGTATCGGTTGGCCTGCGGCGATGTCCGATGTCATATCGGTCGGTGCTGTTTATGATACGACAGACGAGGTTACGGAATATTCCAACACGTCGACGATCCTGGATATTCTTGCACCTGCGGACCCGGTATATACGACCGACATCGTCGGTCTCGGTGGTTACGATCCCGGCGATTATTTCCCGTACTTTGGCGGCACATCTTCGGCTTGTCCTTTTGCTGCCGGTGTCGTGGCAAGTTTGCAGTCAGCGGCTGTCAAGAAGCTGGGTGCTCCTCTTTCGCCTGCCCTGATCAGGAACACGCTGGTCGGTACGGGAGACCCGGTAACCGACACCAAGATAGCCATAACCAAGCCGCGTGTGAATCTGGGTGCGGCTATCGCCAGCTTGTCGGGTGGAATTCCCATTTACATCGAAGATGGTTGTGTGCTCAATGGCGAGGTTATTTATGACTTTGACCCGAACAGCTTTGCGTGGGATCCGAACAGCTTCAATATCGAAGAAGATCCGCTGTTTATTCTGGATTACTATTTAAGCCAGATCGATGCCGGTCAATTAGACCAGAGCCCCTGTGTTGACGTTGGTTCTTTGGATGCCGATGAACTTTCATCGCGTCTTGGTTTAGAGCTTACGACTCGCACCAACCATCTTGCCGATGTTGGTACGATTGGCGCCGACGGTGATGCCGGGCGGGTCGATATGGGGTATCATTATGACGCATCCGAGCCGGTGGAAGAATACACGTTGACGATTACGGTTATAGGTGACGGGGGAACGATCGCTTCACCGTGGCAGCCGGGAACTTACGTACTTACTCAGGGAACGATGGTGCAACTGACGTCTTTGCCCGATCCGAACCATATAGTGGAAAAATGGACCGGTACTGACGATGATGCATCGCCGGAGCCTACTCATATAGTTACTATGGATGCCGACAAGGTTGTCACGATCGAGTTTATCTTGAACCTGCCGCGAAATCTGCTTGTTCCGCTGGTTTATCCGACAATCGCCGAAGCGGTAGAGGCGTCAAGGAGTGGCGACACTGTTGTCCTTACTACCGGCATTCATTACATAGCCGAGCCGGACGGTATTGACTTTGACGGGAAGGCTATTACATTGAGGTCTACCAATCCGGATGATGTCTGGACTGTGGACAACACGGTAATTGACTGCCAGGGCAGCCGTTATCTCTCCAAGCGTGCGTTCCACTTCCACAACGGTGAAGGTAACGACAGCAGGGTCATGGGAGTTACGATCACCAACGGCTTTATGGCTGGCGCTGTCGGGGCAAGTTTCTCGATACCCGGTGAGCCGTGGCCTCCGAACCAGACTCCGGAGGCGCCACCGCGTGCCAATTCCGGAAGGGATGCCGTAGGTGACGGATATGGCGGCGCGATATTCTGTGAGAACGGATCGAGCCCGACGATAGAAAAATGTGTGATCACCAACTGTATGGCAACCGGTGGCCAGGGTGGCGACGGTGCCAACGGATACTCCATTGGAAACCAGAATCTGGACGGTCAATCCGGCGGTCACGCCGGAGCCGGCAGTGGTGTCGGATACGGCGGTGCGATCGCATGTGTCGGTGCAAGCAACCCCGTCATTCGCGACTGCACGATCAGTGACAATTCCGCTGAAGGCGGAGCCGGCGGTGACGGTGGTAATGGAAGCACCAGAGGAAACAACAGCAACGGTAAAGAAAGCTGGGGTGGCGACGGTGGAGATGCCTCCGGTGAAGGTAAGGGTGGTGGAGTTTACGCCGCCGACGGTTGCAGGCCGGTTATGACAGGATGCACCGTGAGCGACAATCAGGCCAGACCCGGCTCGCCCGGTGAAGGTGGTGTGACGGGTCCGGGTTCAAGCTGGGCTAATCCCTATAACAACGCCTCCGATGGTCGTAACGGTTTCTATACACCGATCGACACTTCACTTGGTGGTGCGATTTATTGCGATGACAATGCAGATATGTATATTGCCGGCAGCACTTTCAGCGGCAACCGGGCCTTCGACGTCTACTTCTATCAGCAAACCTTTATTACCGAAGACGGGTTTGAGACTGAGACTGTGGAAATGCCGACATACACAAGAGGCGGTGCTCTCTACGGAAGCTGGAATAATGCTCTTGAGATCAGGGACAGCGAGTTCAGCGAGAACATGGCAGGGGCGCTCTACTTCGCGTCCGATTGCGATCTTGACATGATGGACTGCCTTATCAGGGGTAACAAGACCCGCGACGACGCTATCAGTTATGACTTCTTCTACTATTACTATTACACCTATCAGATCCCGATGGAGCCAACGGATACGCCCTCTGGCGGGCTGTATGTGGGCCCCAGTTCTGCGGTTGATGTAAATGACTGTACGTTTGCGTCCAACTATACACATGCCAACGGTGCTGCGGTCACTTGTAAGACCGATGCGAACTTCCAGCGATGTGCTTTCGCCGATAACACCGCGTATGGCACTGGCGGTGCCATAGACGTTCAGTACGAAGACGATTATACTGTGGAACTGACAGCCAGCTTTTTTGAGTGCAGTTTTGCCCAGAACCAGGCGAAACTCGGTGGTGCGATGCGTATCAGAAACGCGACCGGCAGGTTTACCGACTGCTACTTTGCAGAGAACCGTGCCTCGCATGGCGGCGGCATGTATGTAGACGCGGGTGACGTTTCAATTAACGGTGGCGTTATCTTTGGCAATAAGGCCATGGATCGTGCCGGTGTCGGTGGCGGTGTTTCCTGTGTCGATTCAAGTGCCTACATCAGCGATTGTATTTTGCAGGACAATCAGGCCGACGGCGAAGAAGGTTACGGTGGAGCCATAGGCCTCAACGGCGGCAATCCGACGACCATGCATCGGATCAAAAACTGTCTTGTTGCGGGTAACTTTGCCGGCGGCGGCGGCGGTGGGATCGCCAATATGCTCTCGGCTTCGCCGCTAATAGCTAACTGTACGTTCAATGATAACTCCTCCGGCGGTTTCGGAGGCGGCGTGTTTGACGGTTGGGCCAGCCGTTCGAGGATCATCGATTCTATCTTCAACGACTGCAGTGCCTCCGCGATCTATGCAGAGCGTGTGGGCTCTGGCACGACGGTACAGTTCTGTCTGTTTAACGATAATCCCCATGGCGATCTGTATGACGAACTTACCGACGTGTCCTACGATGGTGGGGCGCAGATCAACAGCCTGTCGGGCAATCAGGGCAACCGTGACGGCGATCCCATGTTCATCATGGGTGGGCCTGACGGTGAGCCGGCTGACCCGAATGTTGTCTTCGGTCTGTACTATCACTATTACCTTGATCAGGCAAGTCCGGCGGTGGATTCCGGCAGCACAACTGCTGAGAATCTGGGTCTGGACAAATCCATAACTGATATAAATGGCGCTTTCGATACAGGGATCGCGGACATGGGTTTCCATCACTGCAATGCCGATGGTATTGCCAAGTATCAGTTGACGACTGTGAGTCAGCGGGACCACGGCATTATCGAACCGTCGTCAGGCATGTACTATCCCGGTACGATGGTAAGGCTTACCGCAGTGCCGGATCCGGGGTATCGTGTTGTAAGATGGTATGGCATCGATCCCGACGATCCGGAGAAGATCGATTATGCCGCTACCTTTAATTACGGTTTGCGTTCCCTGAATAACGGCGTGCTTATGTCCGCTGACAAGAACATTGTCGTCGAATTCGACCAGCCCAGGACGCTGGTAGTCGGCAATGTTGGCGGAGATGACATGTATTACACTTCGATCCAGCATGCGATAGACGATGCGCAGGATGGTGATGTGGTCATGGTGCTGCCGGGTACATATCAATCAACTACGGGCCGCGGGCCTCTTTGGAACATTACGTTCTATGGAAAGAGCATCCGGCTTAGCAGTGTCAACCCGGATGACAGCGATACGGTGGCCAGTACGGTCCTCAGTAATTTCTATCTTAATATTGACAATGTCGGACCTGATGCCATTGTCGAGGGCTTTACGATTACCAGAAGCCGGACCCGCCTTTTCAACAGTGATCTTACCATCAGAAACTGCGTCTTTACCGGCAACAACTGGTCTGGTGGAAATGGTAGAGACGGTGGTAACCAGGACAGGGACGGTTATGATGGCGTCGACCTGTATGGCGGTGCAATACAGATGTATGACAGTTCGCCGACGATCCTGAACTGTGTGTTCAGTGATAACTCTGCTTCCGGTGGCGATGGCGGCGACGGCTCCAATGGTGTTAGTGGCCATCAAATGGGCTGGGACGGCGGCTGGGCCGGAAGGGCCTATGGCGGAGCGGTATACTGCGGATTTACCAGCGCCCCGGTATTCAGGGACTGTGTCTTTACGAATAACTATGCCCGTGGCGGAGATGGTGGTCATGGCGGTAATGGCACCGGCCCGGGCAATTGGCCTGGTGGAAGAGGCGGCACTTGGGAATGGGCTCCGAGTTACGAAGAAGATGATCCGTATTACTACTACTGGTGGTGGTGGGACGGATGGGAATTCGGCGATAAGTACTATGAGGGATTCACCTGGTCGAATCGCTATGACTGGGATTTATGGAGCCAGTGGTTCCATTGGGATAAGTATGTCAGTTGGGAGGACTTCCTGCTCGACTGGACGTATGATTTCGAGTTGGGCAACTACAGCGGATTTGATCCGTATGACAGCCGCTATGACTATTGGGAATACAGCGGTTACGGCGGTGCGGTTTATGCCGAATACGGCAGTTCGCTGCAGTTCTCCGGCTGTACGTTTGAAAACAATGCCTCTTACGGTGGTGTCAGCGGCATTGGAGGGACCGGCCCCGGCTATTCCACCAGACTGCCGGAGCGCAAATTCAATATTGAAACCGCCGGTGGTGCAATCTACGTCGCCGACGGAAGTACGGTGGACCTGGCTAATTGTGTGGTCAACGATAATCTGGCTGACACCTCAACCGATCTTCCGGCTCCCAGCCAGGATGACCCTGATTTTTACGGAGAAGGTCCCGATGACTATTATGTCAGTTTCGGCGGCGGTATCTGCGGAGAAGATGACAGTGCGATCAATTTGACCGAATGTATTATCAGCAACAACATCGCCTGTCTTGGTGGCGGTATTTACAGTTCTGTTACCGATACGACGATCGCAGGCACCGAGTTTGCCGACAATACCGCCTTCCACGGTGGTGGTTTGCATACGATTTACTCCAACGGCACGATCACCGATTCGGTCTTTACGGGTAACCAGGCCAACTACACGGCTGCTTTCCGATCTGACGGATCAAGCGATCCGGCAGACGGGATCTACGGACAGGGCGGCGGGTACTATTGCTTCTCGTCTGTGGTTGACGTAATTGATTCGGTGTTCAGGAAAAACCAGGCTACGGCGTCGGGCGGCGGTATCTACTATGGCGGAAGCGATCAGGATCTTGACTTTACTCCTCTGCTTATAAATTCGCTGGTGACCGACAACTCTGCCAGTCGCGACGGCGGTGGGATCAGTGTCAACTGGTTCGCGGAGCCGACTATATCGAACAGTACTATCGCCGACAACTCCGTTACCGGAAGCTACGGCGAAGGCACGGGTTTCGGTGGTGGACTGTCAGTTGCCTACAGCACCCAGACGACTATCGTCAACAGTATCATCTGGGGCAACACCAGTGACAACGGCGCCCAGATATCCGTCGGGACCGGCGATATATACGGACCTATGTCTTCGATATTGAATATCACGCACAGCGACATCGGACCGGCGTATGATCCCAACGCTATTGAATTTGATCTGGGAGGTGTTTTGGCCGAAGTTACCGGGCAGAGCGCCGGCGGTCCCAAACTTGTGGACGCCCAGGATGTTTACGATCAGTTTAACGCCGGTCAGGCGACAGTGCGGGTAATCGTCAGTCTCACTGATCCGGTGGCAAGCGGGCAGGCTACCGATTGGGAGGCGTCCGAGTCTGTTGGCGCCCTGAGGCAGGCGGTAGCCGGCAGCCAGAATTCGGTCCTGTCATCGCTGACGGTGTCCGAGTTTGCGGTGGGATACGTTTATGAGAACCAGGCGGCCTTCTCCGGCGAAGTGACTATTGCCGGCCTGAACAAGCTGCTTGCCGATCCAGCGGTTTCGTCCGTCGAGCCCGTAAGGTATGCCGAGTCGACACTGGCCCAGGCCATTCCGCTGGCAAATGCCATGGCTGCACGAGAGGCTTTCAATGGTACAGGCGTTGCTATCGCCATAGTTGACACGGGTGTTGATTATACTCACCCGAGGCTTGGCGGTGGCGAGTTCCCGAATGACAAGGTCATCGGTGGTTACGATACAGCAGAAGACGACGGCGATCCCATGGGCGTCGGCAGTGCGCATGGAACGGCGTGTGCAGGTATAGCAGCCGGCGACCTTGGCACTGTCGGAGATTATATTGGCGGTGTAGCACCGGGTGCTAAGTTATATGCCCTGAAGGCCACGCCTGATGATGGCGCCTCTTTCCCGTCAGATGCTACTCTTGCCGCTTGGGATTGGTGCCTTACGCATCGCAACGACGATCCGGAAAATCCCATTCTCGTCATGAGTAACAGTTGGGCAATATGGGGTCTGCCGTTTGATAGCTCGGCAGATGCAGATGCCTTTTCGCCTGCTCTGACTCAGGCTGCTGCCAACGCCGTTGCCGCTGGCATCACTATATTGGCCGGCTCAGGCAATGACGGATTCTCCGGTCAAGGTATCACTTGGCCTGCCGCCATGTCGGATGTGATCTCCGTAGGCGCCGTTTACGATACGACCGACGAGGTGACCGATTATTCGAACACGGCTGAAATACTGGATATTCTTGCACCGGCCGATCCGATGTATACGACGGATATCGTTGCCGAAGGTGGATACGATCCGGGCGATTACTACCCGAACTTTAACGGTACATCTTCGGCTTGTCCGTTCGCCGCAGGTGTTGTAGCCAGTCTCCAACATGCGGCTAAGACCAAGATGGGGACTTACCTGTCGCATAAGAAAATAAGAGAAGTGCTGGTTGCCACCGGCGATCCGGTTACGGACAGCAAGGTCGACATAACCAAGCCGCGTGTTAATCTTGGTGAGGCACTGGGTGGTCTTTCCTTCGGTGCTCCGCTCTATATTGAAGACGGCTGTGTTGTCAACGGCGAGGTTTTCTATGATTTCGAGCCCAACAGCTTTGTCTGGGGGCCGGAGACCTTCAATATCGAGATGGATCCACTGTTTATAGGTGATCACTTCCTCAATCAGGTTGCAGCCGGGCAGTTGGTTGACAGTCCCTGTGTAGATGCCGGCAATGATCTTGCCGCTAATATCGGATTGGGCGCCTATACGACCAGAACCGACAGCGTAGTCGACGTCAATACCGTGGATATGGGTTACCATCACGCGCAGTTCCCGGTGCTTCAGTATCATCTCAACGTTATGGTTACCAATGTCGAAGGCGCATCGGCAATCGAGTATACGCTGGATCCGGACAATGCCGAATACAATCAGTACACTGTGGTTAAGGTAAGCGTTACGCCGCCTCCTGGGTATGGCGACGATGCCTCGCAGCAGTTCCAGGTGCGATGGAGCGGTACGGATAACGACATGGCAACCGGTCCTGAGAATTATGTTACTATGGATGTCGATAAGACGGTCCATGTTACTTACACGCCGCGGTACTACTTGACATACGACTTTGATCCGGTTGCGGAATTGCCCGGCTTTAGCCCTGTCCTTACCCCGCCAAGCGGTTACAAGGACAAGGATTCGATCGTTGAATTGAGCGTGGGAGTCGTTCCCGATCCGAACCTGTATCAGATACTCTGGACCGGTACGGATGACGATACGTCGACTCTGCCGTTTAACACCGTGGCTATGGATTCCGACAAGCATGTAAAGGTGACCTTCCAACTCAAGGAAACGCGGTATTATGCCGTTGTATGCGGCATTGCCGATTACCTGTTCGATGCGGATATCAGATGGTCGGTCAACGATGCCGAACAGTTCTATCGCAAATTGCGTCAGTCCGCCAATTGGAACCCGCAGGCTCTGGATAATCCTGACAATATAATTCTGCTTACGGATTCAGGGGCGACAAAGAGCGGTATTCAGGCGGCTATCATGGAGATGGCTGACAGGGCGGACGACGACGATGTCTTTGTATTCTACTTTGCCGGGCACGGGACTACAGCTACCGATCTCGAACCGACTGACGAAAGAGATTCGCTCGACGAGTACCTGGTTACCTATGCCGGTCAGAACATCAGCGATGACGAGATGAGCCAGTGGCTAAGCAGCGTGAATCTGCCGACGCGGGATTATCTGGTCATTCTGGATACTTCTTTCTACGGTGCAAATTCGGATCTGGTCCTTTCGCCAAGGGGTATTGGCGGAGTTGCGCCCGACATGGGTGACGGTTTTGCCGAAGACCTGGTCAGGGTTCCGGTGGAAACACCGGACGCGGAAGTCGGGATAGTGCTCTCTGCATGTAGTGCCGATCAGCTTGCATGGGAAAATGTCACGCTCCGGCACGGTGTGTTTACGAATTATCTGCTTGAGTCCATGGATAAGGATAGCGGAGCCGATCTTTTCGCACCGGCTGGATGGATATCCACCAGGGAAGCGTATGGTTATGCCAAAGACAATGTCAATGACTGGATGGTGCAAAACGCCGACAAGTTCGAAGATCTCATCGGGCTGCAGGTCAGTGTACAGCAGACCGTCCAGATCAAAGATACCGGTCATGACGGTCCGATCGACTTCTTCGATCTTGCCGAGATAATTCTGCAACAGCGTACTCTCTCTGTCCCAGCGGACTATCCGACTCTCCAAAGTGCGGTCGAAGGGGCAAGGCCGGGTGACGTGATCATACTTTCCTCCGGTTTCTACGATGGCACTGGACTGGTCATCGACAAGGAAGTTACCATTACCGGTACCAATCCGGACGATGCGGATATCGTGGCGGCTACGGTGATATATGTCGGCGGTTTTGCCGGCAGCGGGATAAGATTCGCCACTACAGCCGGCAGCAAGACGGTGCTTAACGGCGTTACGGTTGCCGGTGACAGCCTTTTCGTCTGGGTCGCGGCCAATGGCGCCGACGGTTCCGATCTCAGTCCTGACGGGCAGGATGGCTCGCCCGCGGAAGGCGGCGGGATCTATTGCTCATACGGGTCCAGTCCCACGATCAGTAACTGTGTGATCGAGAACTTCCGCATTGCCGGTGGTAACGGCGGCAATGGTGCAGATGCCGGTCAGAATAACCTTGTCGCCGGAAGAGGCGGCTGGGGCGGCTGGGCAAGAGGCGGCGGTGTGTATGTCGCGGAATACTCCAGTCCGACATTTATTAACTGCCAGGTCAGAAACTGTTCGGCTTTCGGCGGCAGCGGCGGCAACGGCGGTGGCGGCGAAGAAGGAAGCGCCGGATTCGGCGGTCTCTGGACCAATGAGACCAATGCAACATGGCAGGCATTCGGATACGCGGGTGATTACCGTTTCTATAGTGCTTATGGCGGCGGTGTTTATTGTGCCGAGTATAGCGAGCCGATGTTTGTTGCCTGTACTATCAGCGGCAACATAACTCAGGGTGGTGTGAGCGGTCTCGGCGGCGATGCGGGCGACGGTACCGTCCAGCAGCCTGATGTGATCTATGAGATCCCCAGCTATGGCGGCGGTATTTACTGTGCGGGACAGTCCAATGTGGTATTCGAGGGCTGTGCCGTAACCGGTAACGTCGCGGCCAAGCCGACGATAGAGATATTCCATCTCAATTCGTCTCTGGGTCATGGCGGCGGTGTTGCTTTTGAAAACGAAGCTACAGTCAGGTTCAGTAAGTACAAGATGTCCTCCGGTGGAGCTATAGAGTGCCTGATAGGCGAGAATGTGGCGTCTGTTGGCGGAGGCATTTACTTCGCCGGGGCCGATGCCGGGATAGCCGATTGCAATATCATAAGTAATCTGGCATTCCAGGGAGCAGGCATATACGGAGCAAATCTGTTTGATATCTACGGCAAGGCCAGGATTCAGAATTGTAAAATTCAGAATAACTTTGCCGGTTCGATTATGGCTGATCCGGACGCTGTCATTCCGATTATAGGGGACCCGGAAATTGTCGCCGGCCAGGGTGCGGGAATCTACTGCGATTCTGTCCCGGCCCAGATCGTCGACAACAGGTTCAATGACAATCTGGCGACCGCTTCCGGTGGTGGTATCTACATTACCGGCGCCACACTTACCGATCCTAATGTAACGAACTGCCTGATAGTCAATAACCAGGCGGGCAGGGACGGCGGCGGAATATCGGCAAACTGGCATTCTGCTCCCAGGATTTCCAGTTGTACGATTTCCGATAACGAGGCGGTTGGTGATTTCGGTCTGATATCGCCAAGCGGTATCGGCGGTGGTCTGTATTGCGGCTATTTCAGTACACCTGCGGTTATTGACAGCATCTTCTGGAATAATACAGCCGCGTTAGGCAGGCAGATCGTGGTTGGCACCGGTTTCGAGTTCGATCCGAGGCCGGGAGAATTGACGATTACTCACACTGATATCCACGGCGGGCTTTCAGAACCGGCGACTTATGTCGAAGGCGATCCAGCCACTATGCTGCCGGGCAGTCACGAGGGTGTTATCAATGAAGATCCCCTCTTTGCGACCGGACCGCTCGGTGATTATTATCTGGGCCAGACCGCTGCGGGTCAGTTGCCGCAGAGCCCGTGCGTAGACGCCGGGAGTGATTTTGCCATAAGGCTGTTTTCAGCGAAAGCTTACAGGCTGTATACTACGAGAACCGATGATGCCTTCGGTGCATACGACGGAGGCACGGTCGATTTGGGCTACCATTATCGACTCGTACTGACAGAAGATAGCTGCCGGTATATTGATCTGATCCCTGACGGTATGATCCGCCTCGAGGACTTTGCGGTGGTCGCCTTGCATTGGATGGACAATACCTGTATCGAACCCGGCTGGTGCGAGGGCGCTGACACCGATGCTGACGAATATGTGGGTTCCGATGACCTGATGGCGGTTGCAGGTTGCTGGCTTGTGGAAGATGACAACGCACCCCAGCCTGACCGGTCCGTATGGCTAACCAAGCCGTACGCGGTTCCCGGTTCTACGGATCAGATCGCAATGGCTGCCAGAACGGCGTACGATTCCTGGGGCTGGGACGTTGCCTACTACTTCGAGCGAGTCTCTGGTCCCGATGGAGATCCCGGCAATTCCAGCGGCTGGCAGTGGACAGGTAACCCTGCCGATCCGACTGCGTGGACGGATATCGGGTTGATAGCTGATACAGAGTATTCGTATGTCTTCATGGTTGGCGAAGTCAGGGCTTTTGACGGATCGAATAATCCCATAATCGGCAATGTAACCGAATACTCGATCGAAGCTTTTGCTACTTCAAATGCTGCAGAGACAAATCCGCCACAGCCGGATCCCAGCCAGTGGGCAACTCTGCCGATCTCGGCCTCAGCTTCGTCGATTACAATGACAGCCGTAACCGCAACCGATGACTCGCCGGGCGGTGTGGAGTATTACTTCGAATGTCTGACCGCTGGCGGCCACGATTCGCCATGGCAGGACGATCCCACTTACGTGGATGAGGGCCTGACCACAGGTACGGAGTACTTCTATCGTGTGAAGACTCGAGACGAACATCTGAATCAGGGTAGCTATTCGGTTTCCGCATCCGCCATACCGGAAGAGGGCGTTGTAGCAGACACAGATGCTCCATTCCCGACGGGCGGTGTTCAGGGCAATGCGCCGCAGTGGCTGTCGTTCGCCAAGTACATGGACGGTTCGACTCCGGTGGTGGTCATGGAGGCGGTTACCGGCGAGGACCTTACTCCTCCGGTCTGGTACATGTTTATCTCTCAAGACGTTCACCCCAGCAGCCCCTGGCAGTTGGAAAATCTATATCAGGTCGACCTTGATACATGGAATCAGTATGCCGCGTTCAAAATTAAGTATCGGGACTCTGCGGTGCCGCCTAATGAGAGCGTTGAAAGCATCGAATGGTCTACGACCATGGGTACTCCGCCGGCGTTTCCTTAATTGAGGTAAAGCTACGGTAGCCGTTAGAGGCTTCCGGTGTGACACGATCGATGATCGCAAAAGGGCTGAAGGCTATAAGCTTTCAGCCCTTTTTATTGGTCTGCCCGGCACCGGTGTCATGCTTGTTGCCTGCGGTGTGTTTCAGGGCGAAGCAAGGGTGGCAGCGTGTTTGGCGAAGCCAAACCGATGGTGGCGTCATAATGTATATGACCATCGGTTTGCTGCGCAAATCCCGATGTGCATCGCGCCACCCAAATGGAACACGCTTGTAGGATGGGTAACTTTGTTACCCATGCTGCACGGACAGCCTTACAGAACCGCATGGGTAACAAGTTACCCATCCTACGGACTGACGTGCATTTTTTTAGTGGAATTGGTATTACAGGATTGTTTGATCACGGGCACGCATTTTAAGTGGAAGGTTTCCTGCAACCTGTGTTCTACGGATGTCGGCGCCTTCGGCAACTGCCGCTGAGAAGCCGGGAGGCTATTGTCTGCAAACATCAGTTATTTGCCGTTTCCATGCGAACCAGCAGAAGGCCCATGTCTTTAATATCGATGGTGCCGTCCATATTGATGTCCCCGGTTACATATCCGGCCTCGGTATCGAGGCTTGTGCCAAATCTGCCCAGCAGTATAGCGAAGTCCGATTGATCGACGCTGCCGTCACTATTTAAATCGTACCATCTGATATCGTCTTTGCCGCTGTCAGTTGCAGGCTCAACGTTCCATGCCAGGGCGTAACGCTCGCCGATATGATCCTGCCGATCAGGCAGGCCGTCATGTGTAACGACGAGTTCATAACGGTAATAGTTGGGGTCGGCGGCGCAGAAAATGTGTTCGACATTGTCGTTTGCACTGTCGCTGTAGTCTATGAGGTAGGATCTTTCGGGGTTATCCGGGTCCATCGCCCAAAGCTCGAGTCGCAGGTCGCTATCGGATTCGGTTAACGCCGCGAAAGGATACTCGCTATCGTAATGGCGATTCCAGGCGACCGTGGCGGTGAGCAGCTTTCCCGCCGGCTCGGCTATATCGATCGCATAAACATTCTCTGTGTCGGGTTTTCCGGCGATCAGATTGCTGTCCCATCCTCTTGCAGGCACAGGCCCCGGTTCGTTTTGTCCGGCGACGAGTTGAGCAAAGGCCCTCTTGGCATCGATCAGTCCCGCCCCCTGTTGATAATCCAGACACACGTCGAAGTCATCGTCTTGCTGTGCCATGCCTTTGTGCCAGTAAGGCAGCTTGGTCGCCGAGTTCATCAGGATGGCCTTGATCACGCAATTGCCCCCTTCGCCCGGCGCCGCAAGATAAAGCGAAGGATCGGATTTCGCCTTCTGGACGAGCAGGCTCACCGTGCCAGCGACAACTGGCGTGGCAAAACTCGACCAGTCGCCTGTTACCGCGTATTCGGTCAGGTTGTTTGCATCCGGTATGAGGCAGTTGCCCGGCGCCACCAGGTCGGGTTTGCAACGCATATCCGCCGTCGGGCCGCAACTGGAATGCTCGGGCCGCGGCAGAGAAAAATCGCTCAGGCCCAGCGCAAGCCGGCTTGACCTTACCGAGTCAACGACGCCGACGCCGATGACGTTCGAGCCGGCGGCTGGGTACAATACCGAGTCGAACACATCGCTGCCATTGCCGATCCCGGCAACAACGACTATTCCGCTCTCTTCGACTATTCGCTCGATACCGCGTGTCCACCAGTCCTCGAATATAGTTCCCACGCTCATAGTCAGGATATCGGCATCGAGTTCTCTGGCTCCGAAGACATAGCTGCTGATAAACCGCCAAAACTCATACACATCGACCTTGGCCGCTGGGGAGGCGCCCTGGTAGCGAAATGTTCCCACGCCGGGATGGTAACCATTCGGGTCAAAACCGACCAGAATGCCGCCTATGGCTGTGGAATGGCCTGAGATGCCGCTTCCGCCGCTGTGTATGAAGCTGACGTTGCTGTCAAAAAAGCAGTTGTGCCCGGTGTTGAGCAGATAATCGTTCTGCGGCTGATTGCTGACATAGGTCAGACTTCGGCAGATCGCCGCGATTTTCACCCCGGAACCGGTCAGATTTGGGTCGTTTTCGTGCAGGGCGTGGATTCCCGTGTACGTCAGTGCTACGGGCTGGAGCGGTGCGGGGTCGTCGCCATAGACACAGGCCAACCCGCCCGCCCATGCGAGCAGTACAAATAACGTCGCCAGCTTAAATGTCGTCAGCCTGTTTTTCATGTACACGGATATGCCTTTTTTGCCCATAAACGGGGCCTGCTAACCTAAAACAGCTCCCCAGAGCAATCCTGAATTACGGAGCCCAGTACGCCTGCACACATCTAGATTATACCACAAATTACCTTGAAAATGCAAGTAAATCATTTGTCCAGCCCGTTTTACAGGCCGAAAAGTCCGATAATCACCAACTTTACGCTGCCCGTATCCGCCCGATCTCGCCTACCCACCGGATGGATGGACAAGGCCCTTATTCATGTAAATCGGACATATCCGAAGCCAAAATAAGAAAATCTATCTGTCAATTTCCCGGAATATCCATACAATCTTCCGTTATCAGCGTTAATTGTGCGTCTTTTTCAGCGGGGTCTTGCTTTGTTGCTTTGGGCTTGTTATACTCTCGCCAGCGTCCGACACTTCGCCGGCAGCGGCGAAAACGGCTGTTTATCCGTCGCATACGCTTGTATGCAGACTTGAAATCAGGGGCTTGAACAGATTATGAAGGTTATTCTGGATGCAAATCAGATTAAAGTGGTGCTTGGCGAGTTGACGGCGGCGATTGCCGCTGATGTGCCCGCTGGGATGGATATTGCCATAATCGGCATCCGCAGCCGCGGTGAGATCATTGCCAGGCGTCTGTCGAAGAGCCTTTCGGAGAGTCTCGGCAAGGCTGTGCCGTTTGGCACGCTTGATATCACGCTTTACCGCGACGACCTCAACGATCCGCACGGCCAGGACCAGCCCATCGTTCAGGGCACGATAATCCCCTTCGACGTTAATGAAAAGATCGTCATCCTCGTCGATGATGTTCTCTATACGGGTCGGTCGACGCGGGCGGCTATGGATGCCCTCATCGATCTTGGCAGGCCTAAGGCTGTACGGCTGGCGGTCCTGATCGACAGGGGACGAAGCGGTCGCGAACTGCCTATTCAGGCCGATTATGCAGCACACAAAGTCGATATTCCGCCGAGTCAGTTGGTGGAAGTAAATCTCGTCGAGACCGACGAAAAGGACCAGGTTATAGTCGAGTAGATCCGTCGTGGCAAAAAACAGCAAATTGAAATGGAATCGCAAGCACCTCCTTGGCATCAGGGACCTCAGTGCCGGGGAGATCGAATTCATTCTTGATACAGCCGAAGGATTTGCCGAGATAAGCACCCGCTCGATCAAGAAGGCTCCTCCGCTTCGGGGCAAGGTCGTGGTCAATATGTTCTTCGAGGACAGCACCAGGACCAGGCTCAGTTTCACGCTCGCCGCCAGCCGCCTTAGTGCCGATATCATCGACTTTACCAAGAAGGCCAGTTCCGTCAGCACGGGCGAAACCCTCATCGATACCGCCCGGAATATCGAGGCTTTGGGTATCGACATCGTGGTCATTCGCCACAATGCAGGTGGGGCGCCGAAGCTGCTCAGCCGCAACATAAACGCCTGTGTCATAAACGCCGGCGACGGTTTTAACGAGCACCCGACCCAGGCGCTGTTAGACGTTTATACCATTCGCCAGGCCAAGGGGTCCTTAAAGGGCCTCAAGATCGGTATCGTCGGAGATATCGCCCATTCGCGCGTCGCCCGCAGCGATATCTGGGCCATGACGAAACTCGGCGCCGAGGTTACGCTCATCGGGCCGCCGACGCTTATGCCTTCCTGTGTGGATCGGCTGCCGGTGAATGTCTGCTACAAACTTGACGACGTCATCGAACGGCTTGACGTGATCAACATGCTGCGGATCCAGTTCGAGCGGATGGGCAAGCAGCAGTTCCCGTCGATAAGAGAATATTCCCATTTCTTCGGTCTTAACGTCGAACGAATGAAACGGGCGAAGGGCGATATAATAGTTATGCACCCCGGGCCGATAAACAGGGGGCTGGAGATCGAGTCCGAGGTCGCCGACGGCAAAAACAGCGTGATACTAAAGCAGGTTTCCAACGGACTTGCCGTGAGGATGGCGGTGCTGTTCCTGGTCAACCAGGCGGCAATGCGAGAGGCAAAGAGCAGGAAGAAATGAGCCAGACTGACAAAATTCTCATAAAGAACGGCCGGGTGATCGACCCAGCCAATAACGTCGACGAAAAGGCCGATGTTCTCGTTGCCGGCGGCAGGATCGAGCAGGTCGGCTCGATAAAGGAAGAAGCCGGGAAGATCATCGATGCCGCTGGGATGCTCGTTGTTCCGGGCCTGATCGATCTGCATGTGCATTTCCGCGAGCCCGGAGACGAAGAGGAAGAGACGATCGCCAGCGGTTCGGCGGCGGCGGTGGCAGGGGGGTTTACGTCGGTGGTCTGTATGCCAAATACCGACCCGGCGATCGACGACCAGCCCAGTGTCGAGTTCGTGCACCGCATGGGCCGCCAGGCACGAAAGACCTTCATCTATGTGATGGGTGCGATCACCAAGGCCAGGCAGGGCGTCGAGCTTGCCGAGATGGGGCTTATGGCCCGCGCGGGTGCTGTCGGCTTTACCGACGACGGCGCGGGCCTTCAGGATACCGCCCTGATGCTGCGGGCGCTTAAATACGCGTCGATGTTCGACGTGGTAATCGCCCAGCACTGCCAGGACGATTCGTTCGGGACCGCCGGCGTGATGAATTCCGGCTATAACTGCACCATCCTGGGCCTGCCGGGGATCGACCCTCTTATCGAGGAGATGATGCTCTGGCGGGATGTGCAACTGGTTAAAAGGGCGAACGTCCGCTACCATGCCCAGCACATTTCCACGGCTGGCTCGGTCGAGATCATCGCCGAAGCAAAGAAGAAGGGTCTGCCCGTTACCTGCGAGGTGACGCCGCACCATCTGCTGCTCACCGACGACGCTATTTTGGACTACGATACGAATTTCAAGGTCAATCCTCCCCTGCGAACGGCAAAGGATATAGAGGCCTTGAAGCAGGCGATAAAGGACGGTCTCGTCGACGCACTGGTCACCGACCACGCCCCGCATCTGCAAAGCGAAAAGGAACTCGAATTCCTGAGCGCTCCCTTCGGTATCGCCAGCCTCGAATGTGCCCTGAGTCTCTATGTCAAGGCCCTCATCGAGCCGGGTGTTGTCGACTGGTCCGGGCTTATCTCGCTTTTGACCTGTCGCCCAGCCGGGGTGATCGGCATCGACAAGGGTACGCTTTCCGAAGGCGCCCAGGCCGACATCACCATAATCGATCCCGACGCCGAATATACGATCGACAGGGAAACGTTTGTCTCCAAGGGCAGAAACTGTCCGTACCACGGCTGGGATGTCAAGGGCCGGGTCGAAACAACCATCGTTGGCGGCGAAATCCGATTTTCGAGGGGATGATAAGATGCCGGTGCTCTTTGACGGCTACAATCTGCTTCGCTCGATACAAAAAAACGACGAACAGTTCCACGCCTTAACCGAGGTCGGTTTGTGCAGGATACTTTCGGAGTACCTCATGAAGAATCGCGACCACGGCCACATGTTCTTCGACGGTGTCGGCCCGAAGGACCAGACTGACATGGAACGGCTTGGCGGCTTTACTAATATGGAGGTCTACTTTTCCGGCCATGACCGGGACGCCGATTCGGCGATCGAGCAGAAGATCCTTGACAGCACCGCACCCAAGAGGCTGATCGTAGTCAGTACCGACAGAAGGCTCCGCGCTGCGGCAGGTAAGAGAAAGGCGGTATCCGTTACTTCCGAGATATTCTGGGCCAGCCTGATGAGCCAGTTCGATAACCAGAGGGCTCCGTCGCCGGAACCGAGGGAAAAGCGAAGCGGTATTACCAGTGCCGAAACCGATCAGTGGCTCGAGTATTTCGATATCGAGCCGTAAGTTTTCAGGGAGATAAGATGGCATACGCAATTGGTCTTGACTACGGCACGAATTCCGTAAGGTGTTTGATCGTCGACACCGCCGACGGACGTGAACTTGGCACCGCCGTGTACGAATACGAAACCGGCGACGCCGGGATCATACTTGACGGATCCGACCACAACCTGGCGAGGCAAAACCCGGCGGATTATGTAAAGGGTATCGAGGTTACGATCCCCGAAGCGATCGCCCAGGCCAAAAAAGCCGACAAAAACTTCGACCCCGGCGCTATAATCGGTATCGGCGTTGACACCACCGGCTCGACACCTCTGCCCGTGGATAAAAGCGGCACGCCGTTGTCTATGCTCGATGAATTCAAGGATAATCCCAACGCCCAGGCATGGCTGTGGAAGGACCATACCGGTTACGCCGAGGCTGCCGAGATAACCGCATTGGCCGAAAAAGAGCGGCCCGAATACCTCGCCAAGTGCGGCGGGACGTATTCCTCGGAATGGTT
>DAOVVQ010000288.1 GCA_030637065.1 Planctomycetota bacterium | reverse complement strand
CGGTCATTGACAGCGAATCGCCGCAGACCGTGCTGGTGCCCTCGATATATACGTGGGCCTCGGAGGCCTGATTAATGCCCTGAATAGAGGCCTGGCCGGTCATCTCCAGGGCCCCCTTTGTGGCGATACCGTAACCGAAAACCTCTCCCGCTGTCTCTACAAAGCTGCAACTGGCTCTCAGGCGGCGATCGACGTTGCCGTTGGTCCCGGTTACCTCGATCTGCAGGGTGTCGGCGTCAGGCTGAGTGAGTACGGCATAGAATCCCTGGCTCGACAGGGAATCCAATACGATATTATTGCCGGTAGAGGGAGCCGAGATCGTTACCAATGCCGTAGCAGCATCGTAAGAGGCGGTGATATTTGTGATATTCGCCGCGCTAAGATTGCTAAGGAACGTGTTTGTGACATATTCGAGCCGGTCGTCAGGCAGGACCGAACCGGGAACCACGATGCCGTTTAGCCAGTATCGTACGATCTCGAGACCCGACTGGGAGGCGACAAAGGCGGTATTGCTCTGGCTGTGGTTGTCGGAGATCTGTACGTTTGCCGTGGACATTTCCAGCATGGCTGTTGACAGCGCACCGAATATGACAATAAAGACCATACAAATTATGAAAGCGACACCTTTTTGTCTTTTACGATTTCTCATTTCATTTCACCCCAAATACAAAAAATCAGGACCACGTCATTGTTGGTATCCTGACTTATCACAGCAGCGGTTCTGCTTTTATAGTTAAAAAGTTTTTTCAGATGCCGATCTCCCCAAACATGTTAGTGTTTCAAGGTTCAGTTGTCTTACAATTACTCTAAGATTCCTCTGTTTACGGTTTCCTCAAAAAAAATATTCTCGTTCAGCGCTACGGCGGACCTCTCAGGTTGATCCGGAACTGCGGTGGCCCTGATTTATCCCCTTGCATTTTTTTGATCATTGCTAACATTTCTATCCCCTCAAATTGATGTTATCCGTTAATTGCCTTTGCGTGCGTCAAGTGCTAACGTCGAAGATTCGCCCCGATGGCCGGTGGGCCCCGGTGCATTTTGCCCGCTCTGAATAACTTTTCTGGTCCAGTTGTAGTGCTCATATCTAACCCCCATTCAACAAAGATTATTATATCACAGCGGCAGTCAAATGTCAAGGAAATATTAAGCTGATATTAAGAAATGAGAACTTTTTCTTTACAACCAGCCTTGCGGCGTATAAACGATGTGATTATCGGACCAGCCGCGAGATTTTTCTTTGGGGCGGTTTACCGTTTATTCTGAGCACAATCTCGCATATAATGCCGTAATAGCAGATTATGCCTGAATTAAACAAAACAACAGACGCAGCCGCGGGACTGGCTAAAAGGCGTCGAATAAGCATATCCGGCCGGGTCCAGGGCGTCGGGTGCCGTCCTTTTATCTACAGGGCCGCCTCGCAGCTCGGCCTGACGGGCCTGGTTTATAACGACAGCAGGGGGGTCAGCATCGAGGTTCAGGGCCCGTCCGATAAAATCGACGAATTTCAGTCCCTGCTGCAATCCTCGGCGGACAGGCCGCCGCTTATGGAGATAGCGACGTGTAGAACCGCGGATTTGCCGCTCGATGAGGCCCTGCGGGAGTTTGTCATCTCGGCGAGCGAGCAGGGCGGCGCGCCGGTCTCGCAGGTCACCCCGGATACGGCGACGTGCAGCGATTGTCTTGGCGAGATGGGGGCAAAGGAGGGTTTTCGCCATCGCTACCCGTTTATCAACTGCACGAACTGCGGCCCGCGATATTCGATAATCAAGACGATCCCTTACGACCGGCCAAATACGACGATGACGGCTTTTAAGATGTGCCCTGCCTGCCAGAGCCAGTATGACGCCCCAGCCGACCGGCGTTTTCACGCCCAGCCGGTTGCGTGCCCAGCCTGCGGACCTGAGATTTGCCTGGTGGACGCTTCCGGCGGCATTATCGAGAAGGACTCGGACGCGGCTGTTAGGGCAACCGCCGAGATGCTGACCGCTGGCAAGATCGTCGCGATAAAGGGCATCGGCGGGTTTCATTTAGCTGCCGACGCCCTTGATGACGATGCTGCCCGCAGGCTAAGGAGCAGAAAGCACCGCGACCATAAGCCCTTTGCGATAATGGCTGCCTCGGTAGAGAGCATAAGGCGATTCGCCGAGGTTGACGAGACCGCTGAGAAGCTGCTGACAAGCCCCCAGGGGCCTATCGTTCTCTTGCCCAAGGCCGCGGGCAATCCGATCGCCGCGTCCGTGGCTGAGGGGACCGGGACGTTCGGTTTTATGCTCTGCTACGCCCCGCTTCACCATCTGCTCTTTGCAGAGGAAAACATCGAGGCCTTGGTAATGACCAGTGGCAACATCTCCGACGAGCCGCTGATCTGCGGCAATGACGAGGCCCTGGCGAAACTCAGCGAGGTCGCCGACGCCTTCCTGATGCACGACAGGGACATTTACCGCCAGATTGACGACTCGATCGTCCAGATCGTCGGAGGCGCCCCCGCTGCCCTGCGGCGGGCCAGGGGTTATGTGCCTACCCCGATCCTGGCTGGCAGAACTGCAAGCCGCCAGATATTTGCCGCTGGTGCGGATCTGAAAAATACGTTCTGTTTCGGCAAGGGCGATCAGTTCATTCTCAGCGAGCACATCGGCGATCTGGAAAACGCCCTCGTTTATCGCCACTATATAAACTCCGTCGAGCACCTGCGAAAGCTCTTCGAGGTCGATTACGATGTTGTCGCCTGCGACCTGCATCCCGGCTATCTGTCTACGCAATATGCCCAAACGCTCAAGGCTGAGAGGATCATCCCGATCCAGCATCATTGGGCCCACATCGCCTCGGCGCTGGCTGAGTACGATTATCGCGAGCGGGTCATCGGCCTGGTCGCCGACGGGAGCGGCTGGGGTGTTGACGGTGCGGTCTGGGGTTGCGAGTGCCTGATCGCCTCGCTGAGCGAATTCGAGCGTTTCGGCCACCTGTCCTATTATCCCATCGCCGGCGGCGACTCAGCCGCAAAAGAGCCCATTCGTCCGATATTAGGCCTGCTAAAAAGCCTTTGCGGCGACAGCAGCTATCTGGACAGATTCGGGGGCATTCTAAGATCCATCGAGCCCGACGCCGAGCGGCTCAGGGTTATCTCCGAGCAACTCGAAAGAGACGTCAATACGCATCAGACCTCCAGTCTGGGACGGCTTTTTGACGCTGTGGCAGCCCTTTTAGGCCTGGGAACGTACAATCACTTCGAGGCCGAGCTTCCCATGGCCCTCGAGGCGGTCGCCGATCCGGGCATCAGCGAATCATATAATATAAGCATGATCGATAGTCCCGATGGAACCGTGCAGCTTGACGTTCGTAGTATCATCGAATCGGTGGTTATGGACGTCCAAAGCGGGGCGGACCCGGCGACAATCTCGGCAAAGTTTCACCAGTGCCTCGCCGACGGCCTGCTCCAGTTCGCCGTCCGGGCAAGGGAAAAGTTCGATTTGGAGACAGTTGTCCTCAGCGGTGGCGTCTTTTGCAATCGCAATCTGGCAAATTGTTTGATTACTATGTTGAAAAACCGCGGATTTTGTGTATTATTTAAGAAACGAGTGCCCGTTAACGATGGCTCGATCGCCCTGGGCCAGGCAGCGATCGCCGCTGAGCTTACGGGATATGACAATTAACAGGTAGGAATTCGATTATGTGTCTGGCGGTACCGGCGAGAATAGTTCAGCTCGAAGACGACAGGGCGGTAGTTGACGCCCTCGGCAACCGGTACAACACGCGCACGACTTTCATCCCCGATGCCAAACTCGGCGACATCGTTTTGGTCCACGCCGGATTTGCCATAACCATAGTCGACGAGGAAGAGGCCAAAAAGACCTGGCAGCTCATAGCCGAATTTGACGAGTTCCAGGAAGAACAGGAAAAAGCAACGAGCGATTAAAAATGTTAGAACGCATTCACAAAGCCCAGCTTCTGATGGATCGGGCCTGCGAGACAGTCGGCAGGCAGATAAATATTATGGAGGTTTGCGGTACGCACACGGTTTCGATCTTTCGCAACGGTATCAGGCCGACGCTTCCCAAGGGGCTAAAGCTCCTCTCCGGGCCCGGCTGTCCGGTGTGCGTTACCGACCAGGGCTATATCGACGTCACTATCGACCTGGCCCGGCGGCCTGACTGCATCATTGCCACCTACGGCGATATGATTCGCGTGCCCGGCAGTGACGGTTCGCTTGAATCGAGACAGAGCCAGGCGGATATCCGAATCGTGTTAAGCAGTGCCGATGCCCTGCAATTAGCGAAGGATAATCCCGATAAGACGGTTGTGTTTGTTGCGGTCGGCTTTGAGACGACAGCCCCGGCTACAGCAGTGGTGGTAAAACAAGCGGCCAAGGAAGGCATTGAGAATTTCTGCATTCTGAGCGAGCACAAGCTGGTGGTGCCGGCGATGCGTGCACTGCTTTCTGAAAAGAACCATAATATAGATGGGTTTCTCTGTCCCGGTCATGTAACTGTAATAATCGGGTACCGGCGCTATTTGGAAATCGTTGAGCAGTTCTCTCGACCTTGTGTGGTCGCCGGCTTTGAGCCAATTCAGATAATCGAAGGGCTGGCTGAAATCTGCCGGCAGGTGGCAGCAGGTAAAGCCGAGCTGAAATCGATTTATTCGGCCGTTGTGACCGAAGACGGCAATAAGACCGCGCAACAGGTCATCGATGAGTGCTTCGAACCGGTTGACGGGTACT
>DAOVVQ010000048.1 GCA_030637065.1 Planctomycetota bacterium | reverse complement strand
GGATAGGCCTCCTTCAGATCGTTTTTCTCACCGAGGTCTTTGACTACATTATAGAGTCGGTAGTCATGGTCGCCGTTTTCGCCGCCGTGGAAAATGCGGATCAACTTCCAGTCGCCGGAATAGACAGCCATCGAAGGCGGCAGCCAGCCGGGCGCCGGCATTCCAACGGGGAAATAGGTAAAAATGCCGTCGCGGTCGAGCTTGCCGCCTTTGAGCGCTGGCATGATGTCGGTGCCGTCGACGGAATAGTTTTCCGGCAGGCCCATACCGAGGTTCTCCAGCAGGGTCGGATAAAAGTCAGCGGTCTGGATGACCTCGTCGCTGCGGCTGCCGGGTTTGGTGACGCCCGGCCAGACAACAATGCAGGGCACGTGAACGCCGCCCTCACGAATTGTCGCCTTTCCGCCGATGTGCGGGAAGTTGCTCGTCACGACAGCCCCGTCCGCCGCGATAGTCTGGTGTACGTTGCCGCCGTTGTCGGAGATAAAGATAATTACCGTCCGGTCAGCGATACCGGCTTTATCCACCGCATCGAGCAAAGTACCGACCGCATCGTCGCAAGACTCGACCATCGCAGCATAGGTCGGGCTCTTCTGCCGTGCGCTGGGATCGACCAGTTTTTTGTATTTTTCAATCAGCTCCGGTTTGGCGTCAAACGGCGCGTGTACCGAAAACTGCCAGTAGTTCATGAAAAACGGTTGATTCTTCGGGACATTTTTCGTCCATCGGATCGCCTCCTTAGCCGTGCGGTCTTCGATGTGCTCGCCTTTCGCCTGCGGCTGGAGCTTTGTCGCAAATCTCCAGGGAGCGAGATAACTACCAGCCGGTCCCGGTGAGGGGGTGTGCGGGATATCAACATCAAAACCGTGCTCGAGCGGACTGTAGGGCTCGGGGCCAAGGTGCCACTTGCCGAAGTGTCCCGTGGCATAGCCGCCTTTTTTTATCATCTTTCCAAGGGTTGGAAGCGCCGTATCGAGACGATTAACCGTCTGGATGCCGACCACCTTTTGGCTGGGCTTTGCCGACGATTCCAAAATGGGCTTTAAGCGCACCTCGCCCTTGTGATGCGACGGCCTGGTCGAACCGTGACGCGCCGGAGTCTGGCCGGTCATAATGCTCGCGCGTGTCGGCGAGCAGAGCGGGCTGTTGGTATAGGCCCGGTTAAACGTCATGCCACGCGCGGCGAGCCGCTCCAGATTGGGCGTTTGATAAAAATCCGTCGTGCCGTAAAGCGTCGTATCGCTATAGCCCAAGTCATCGGCCAGAATAAATATCACATTCATCGGCTTCTTTGCTGCCTGTACACTTAAAGCGGACGCCAGCAACACAGCCAAAGCCGCAAATACCATACCTTTCTTCATCTTCATTCCACTTCCCCTCTTCGTTTCATTATAATACCTCAATTCATCCCCTCGTTACCGTAGGCCTTGCGCATCATATTGAGCGAGTTTTGGGGCTGCCACAGCGGAGCTTTATTTTTTTTGTTCCACTGGCGCCAGAGTGCCTGGAGTTCGGCGGCTTTTTCCGGATTTTCTTCTATAAGGTTCTTTTGCTCACCCACATCCGTTGCCAGGTTGAACAGACCGGTGACCTGCGTCTTCGGATCAGACACCCACTTGAAGTCCCCTTTTCGCACGGCGCAATAGCCCTTATAACGCCAGTAAAGCACGTTGGCCACATCCTCATTGGTTTTTTTCCCTTTGAGATAGGGCAGAATGTCAACTCCCGGCAGGTTTGACGGAGGCTCGGCGCCGGCGACGGCCAGGGCGGTAGGCATCACATCAAGTACAGAAACCGGACGATCATACGTCTTGCCTCTGGGCAAACCGCCTGTCTTCCACTGCACGATGAACGGCACGCGAATTCCGCCCTCGTAGAGGCCTCCCTTGCCTCCCCGCAGCGGAAGATTATTTTCGTCCACATAACCGCGGGTCGTGGGCGGACCAACCGGTGAACCATTGTCACTGATAAAGAGGATCATTGTTTCTTCTTCAAAACCCAGATCTCGCAGCTTCTCTAATATACGACCGACCGAATCATCCAGGGCGGTGATCATCCCCGCATAGGTGCGTCGCTTCTCGCTTTTGATATGCCTGTTGCGAGCAATGGCTTCATCGGGTGCATGGAAGGGAACGTGCGGTGCGTTGTAGGCGACATAGAGAAAGAAGGGATCATCTTTATATTTATCGATGAACTCCAGTGCGCCGTCGGTCAACTGGTAGGTCAGATATTTGGTCTCCTTAACCATCTCCCCCGGCCCGCGGGAAACCACCATGCTCTCCGGCCCCTTTTGCATCGGCCAGTAGTTTCGGGCACCGACGATATGGCCATAGTAAAAATCAAAACCTCGGTTGATCGGGTTGTGATCTACACCGCGTCCTAAATCCCACTTGCCGATAGCGCCGGTTTTATAGCCGGCGGCCTTCATTCGGTCACCGATGGTCTGGTAATTTAAGTCCAGGCCAAAGGTATCGCGGAACTGCTTATCAGGATTGATCTCATAACCGAAACGCTGCTGGTATTGTCCCGTCAGGATACCTGCCCGTGACGGACCGCAACTGGGCGCCGTTACATAACCGGACGTACAACGGACGCCGTTTTCAGCAAGCGTATCGATAAACGGTGTCCGCAGATCCTTACTGCCGTAGCATCCCAGTTCGCCGTAACCCATGTCATCGACAAAGAACACGACCATGTTCGGTTTGCTTCTGTTATTGGCTGCCATTGTATTATGGGTCAGCGGCAATACCGACGCTGCCGCAGTTATCGCTGCTGTCTTAATGAATTCTCTTCGCTCCATTTCAGTACCCTGTCCTTTTGTTCGTCCCATTTGCGGCGTTATCGCCTCAAACCAGACGGATTTCAAAAAAAGTTTATTTCATACTTCAAATTCGTGCATTTTTACTTGTGAAACGGAAGGTTCCCGGCCCGATGCGAAAAACGGCGCGATCCTTAGCACCGTTTCATTATTCCTTCTTAATATTTCCATGTTAATTTCCTTAGTAGTTTGCATACTCAGATGCCTGACCGTTTTCCGGTACTCGGCGGCCCCGCGACATTTGCGTTTTTGGCTTGCCGGATCCTTTCGGCCAGTCTTGCTTTCATATCAGCAACAATTTTCGCATTCTCCGGATTGTCGGCAACATTGCGATTTTCGCTCGGGTCCTTTCGGAGGTCATACAGCATGTGTGACTTGTCGCCGTCATAGCTGGTGTAGGTGTAACGGTCGGTTACTACGGCGTCGCCCTGTTTGAACCGGGTGTATACGACGTCCCTGAATGGTTGGGCGGGATTGCCCAGCAATTCCTTAAAGCTGCGACCCTGTACCGTTTTCGGTACGGAAATATCTGCGAGCCCGCAGAGCGTGGGGAAGATGTCGCTGGTTTCGACTAACGCTTCAGTCGTTGCCGGTTCTTTTTGCGGGGCCTTTATGATTAAAGGTACGCGCGTGGCAAGGTGCATAGTGTTGTGTTTGCCCCAGAAGTTGTGTTCGCCAAGATGCCAGCCGTGATCGCCCCAAACCACAACGATCGTATTGCCTGCCAGATCGAGACATTGCAGTTCAGCCAGCACATCCCCGACGAGCTTGTCGACGTAACTAACGCTGGCGTAGTAGCCATGACGCATCATGCGATGCCAGGCGGGCGAATTGACCTTGAAATCACCCAGGTAGTAACTGCCATACTCTCCGGACCCGTGCAATTGTTCCGGCGCATTGGCCGGGCGGAACCGGTTATCGGCGATCTCGATCTTTTTACGGTCGTACATATCCCAATATTTTTTCGGTGCATAGAACGGCATATGTGGCCGAGCAAATCCGCAGGCCAGGAAGAACGGTTTGCCGTCCTTCTTTAGACGCTGCAAATCCCTGATCGTTTTCTCGGCGATCCTGCCATCGGAATAAGCATTGTCCCGGACATCCGGATACTCGTAGATCAGGCCCCGTTTCCTCTCAGAAAGCGTCCGGGTGGTCGCAGGATCGAATGAGGCCATAGAGTTGATTTCCGGTCGCCATGCCGGTTCGCTCCAGCTCCTGTCGTCAGTGTCGTCCTGATGGTGAAAGATCTTGCCGTTGGACAGCGTGGTATACCCGGCTTCCTTAAACGCCTGGGGCAATGTTTTCGCTTTAGGGGCATCCTCGTCCGCTCGGGCAAGATAGTTGACAAATCGTTTGGATGTGGGCAGGACCCCCGTCATCAGGCTGGCCCGCGAAGCGCCGCATACCGCAACCTGGCAGTAGGCCCGTTCGAAAACCATGCCACCGCTGGCAAGTGCATCCAGGTTGGGGGTCTTGATATGAGCGGCGCCATAGCAGCCCAACTCCGGGCGCAGGTCGTCGATGGCGATGAACAGGACATTGGGCCTGCTCTGTTTCGCAAATCCCAAAGACGCGAAGATCAGCAGAATAAAAAAAACAAAATTGCGAACTTTCATTAATCATCCTTTAGATATAGAGTTTTTTTATCAGGCTTTCGTAAATGTTTTCCAGACCCTAACTAAATTAATTCCTGGGCCAAACTTTAAGGCGGATTTCCTTCTTACCATCAAAGCGAAACGGTCCGGGTGCCGGATTGGCTGTATTTCTTTGCTTGCCGAAATAGTCGGTGTCGATTCGATAGGGTGTGTCATCATGCTGTACGTAGGGCAGATTCGGGGTTTTCGCCTTTCCGAGCAGATCGGTCGTTACCAGTTGCCGTTTTTGACTGGTCCAGGCCTTATCGAAATTAATTTGAAGGTGCATGCCATCTTTTTTCTCAACCAGTTCGATATCAGGGTCGATATTCGGCAGTGTCAGCGGATTAGATTCGTGCTTGGACGGTTTTGCACCGTCGAGGAATACATTGCCAGCCATGAACACCGGCAATTTGGCTGGATCGTAGGCTGCCAGGCCGCCATTGATGAATATGTTGTTGTAGTAGCGTTCGTCGCCGCTAAGATTCGGCGCCAAACCCGCCACTTTAGTTGAGTGTTCCTCCAGATAAGGCGTTTGACGCTTTTCGCTAATATTTACGCGTACCTGACCGGCAATCAGGTTATGCACGTAAGCGCCACCCTGGGAATTGACCAGAATGCCGTTGGCGGACAGGAGGATGTTATTATCCACCAGAAAGGGCCCGTGATTGACTTCCACAAAGAGATCTTCACGGGGGCTGTTATCGTGCAGCAGGTTGCGCGAAACGCGGGTGCCCTGGGTCATCCAGTCCAGCCAGATACCGCGCGTCGTACGATATATGTGGTTGCCGCTGATGAGCGTATCTACGGCCCCATGGAACTTAATCCCGGCCATCTCCGCGCCGGAAAACAAACGACGTACATGGATGTCGTGGATAGTATTGTCCGTGACTTCACTGAACACCGGTCCCATGCTGCCGACGATTCCCGCCTGCTCGCAGTGGGAGATGTGGTTGTTATGCACTACATGGTGGCCGATGTTCTCCTTCGACCATCCGCGATTCAAAGCCCGCTTTATCGTCTCGACATACCCCTCGGCTGAGTTTTGAGACGTGTTGTCAAACTCATCACCGTGTTTGCCGAGCGTCACCCCAGTACAGACCGAGTAGCGAATGGTGTTGTCCTCGATGATCCACCCCTTGGACCAGTGCGTGCCGATCAGGCCGATCTGCTCAGCCGTCGGTGGCGCCCAGTTTGTCGCGGCATGCTCTAATGTGAAACCGCGGACGGTGATATAGTTGATGCCCGGTTCTTCAGGATAAAAGACTGATTGGCGCACATTGATCTCGACGTTTTCCTTGTTGGGATTTACTCCCTTAAACTGTGCCCAGATCGTGGTGTTCGATTCATCGACTTGAGAAAACCACAGCCGTTGCTCTTCAGTAAGTTGAATGTGTGCATCCCGAAACACCAGGCAAAGTGTTTGAATTCCACTGGTGGGTTTTATCTTGGCCCGAAACGATGACCAGGATTGCCAGCCGCCTGTATTTGGAATTTTGCACGTACCAAGCCGCTCTCCATTAGGTGTGCCCAGACGCAACTCGATTACGCCGCCCTGGGAAGCTGAAGCGGCGCGGATTTCAATCTCACTGCAATTTCTGCCGAACTCCATCTGCTCATAGCACACCCAATCGCCATGCTCCAGCCAGCCAATGCATTCGTCGCCTTCAGAGCAGGGGGCCGTCCTTACGCCCTGTTGCGAATCGTAGCGGTTGGCCTCAACGCGCTGGCCTTTGGCCGGGCGCAGCCAGGCTATGTTTAGCAGAACACTGCCACCTTTTCCTTGAATGTAGTGCGCGGCTGCTGCTGCGACAGGCATCAGCACATGTTCCAGTTGCCCAGCCTCAGTCAGCCAGTGACCGTTCAAGTACACCACACCTGTGTGGTGCTCCCGCCCGTTATCACGAAACCAGTCGCCGGCGACCAGATCCCGGTAAGGACTGAAGTCGCCGAAAAAGGTGTTAGGGAGTGTAACCTTCCACGTGTCATTCGAGACCTTTTCCCATCCCTTTACCACTTCCGAGCCTTTGATAACAGCATTTTCGCCTCTTGCTACCTGATAAACAATGCGATTGTCGTCGGACGTACCCCCGCGGGGAGGATTTATCCGCTCGCGATAAACGCCCTTGTGAACTGTAACCGTATCGCCCGGCTGAGCGATATCCGCCGCATGTTGAATCGTTAAAAACGGCTTTGCCTGCGAGCCCTTGTTGCTGTCAAGACCGGTAGTCGCAACGTGATACTCCCTGGCCTGAAGGGATATCGCGGCCAACATAACAGCCATGATAATGCTATTCGTTTTCAAGTTCATTTTCTTGGTCGGAACGGATTCTATTCCTCTGTCATAACCTTGACCGGCAACGCGATGGGATTGATCTCGTAGCCGCCAATGCCGGCGGGTTCTCGAATTTGTCGAATAGCTCATCCCCTGCTGGCAGGTTGCAGCTCGAAACCACGGATAAGGCGACCACCAAGGCCATGTTTATCATCACGCGTCGCATTCTGCGCTCCTTTAAAAAACGATCGCCAAAGGCAGGCATCCAATTATTATTCTTTGATCTTAATGTTCCTGAACGAAACCATGTTGCCGTGATCCTGAAGCAGAATGTGCCCTTCTTTCCACTCCCCAAAGCCGGGCCATGTTTCATACTTGCTTTCCTGAACAAGTTTACGGAACTCGGGCGTCTTGCGTTCATACTCAAGGACCTTGCGGCCGTTGAGCCAATGCTCGACATGATTGCCCTGCGAAATAACAGCAGCATGATTCCACTGGCCAATAGGATTAGGGATCTTAAGGTAATTATCCGTTTCGATCAAATCATACAGGCAGGCCAAAGCCCGGCTGCCTTCGTGATTACCCAGTCTGGCGTCGTGATGACGCTGGTCGTCAAGAAGTTGATACTCCAGGCCGATAGAAGAGCCTTTGCCCTTATTCAGTTCCGGGTCAACGAAATATTTAATGCCGCTGTTGGCACCGGGGGTTAGCTTGAAATCAAGATGGAGCTCGAAATTGCTGTATTTCTTTATGGTTACAATGTCGCCGCCGGCTCTGGATTCTTTGCCGCCGGATTCGAGCACCGTCAGTACGCCGTCTTTGACTACCCATCCGTGTTTCGGAAAGCCGTCAAGTTGGGCGCCGCGCCAACCGTTAGTGGTTACTCCGTCAAAGAGAAGCTTAAATCCGTTTTTCTCCTCAACACTGCCAAGTTTATTATCTATGCTTTGAAGCGGCACCGATGTCGGCTTCGTGTAACTGGCAACGCTCTTGTCAATGATGCGAATATTTCGCCAACGAACCTGGATACCGGCCTTTTCCTTATTGTTGCCAATACCATGAACCTGAAGCGCAATAAATCCCGAGCGTGTCATGGTGTCGTAGAGGTGGGAAGCGGGCACACCGTTGATCCACGTCTTGAACGTATCACCAATGGCCTCGATACGGAAGCTGTTCCACCTGCCTGGTTTGAACGCTTTTCGAGCGGCAGGATTGTCTTCAAGGGTATTGAGCCAGCCGCGGCGGGCTTCATCGTAAATGCCGCCCGTATACGCACGATCTGACGGGTCGATCTCGACCTGGTAACCGTGAACCCTGTTATTATTGTATTCGGGAAAACTGTTAGAGCGGATCTGGATGCCGGAGTTAAGCTTCGAGGCCACCTTGAACTCAAGGGCAAGAATGAAATCGGAGTAATACTGTTTGGTACACAGAAAGCTATTCTGCGTATCAAGAACCGTTTCGCCGACAATCTGCCCATCCTCTACCGAATATTTCGCCTCACCGCCCAGTTGACGAAAGCCGCTAAGCGTTTTTCCATCGAACAGTTTGACCCATGGTTCGTCCGCAAAAACAGGAACAATCGAAACAAGTAGAAAGATCGCCAAAAAAAGTTTACATCTATTTAGTTGCTTTGTCATGATCAAAATTCCTTTCTGTACTGTAACATGGATTTTAATTTATTAACCCGACTCTACAGTCTGATTCTACAGTAATATTTTCAAGCAAGCAAATAGCAACCGCAACAACAGGATTTATCATGAACCCTCAGCCTTTTCGCGGCCCATCCAGCATACAGTACTGGAAAACCAAACGATGGTGGAAGCGATCATGATTCCCTTGACCTGACTCAGGGTTGATGTCCCCATCGTGAACAAAAGTCCGGGAATGACGATTCCCGCCAATGCAATCCATGAAAGAACCTGCATTGTTAACCGAAAAGCCGGGGCCTCATGAATACCTTTTTGGTGAATATAGCTTACAACAATGTAAAGCAATGATGCCACAAACCAGCCGGGCAGCGACACGAAGTATATCTGAAAATAGGGTTTTCCGGAAAATACAAGCATCATGCAGATCAGGAACGTGGCAATCCATGCGACACCCGCCGCGGGACTGAACTTGAGCGCCCTGATCTCCGCAAAGTTGCTCTTTAACCCGATTCGTTCCAATACCCAGAAATCAATAAACACCACTGCACCCATCGGCATCAAAACCAAACCATAGAGCGCTACAAAACCCAGTAACTGCATTGCAATTGCAGGGAACATACCGGCAATTGTTGCTATCAGGCCGGTGATAAGTGTAACTTTGAAACGTGATGACTTTGTAAAGATCGCCTGAAACGCCAGACCCGCTCTGTAGATCGTCGGATTAGCCGTCGTCCAGCCGGCGATTATCACACATATCAGTCCAGCCGTTCCCGCCGCCCGATATGCCAGGGGGCCGGGCAATACATCTGTGTCACTCGGATCCAGATGTAACTGGTAGGCGTAAAGGATCGAAGCACAAAGCCAGGCCATAAAATGGCCGACATACATCCCTGCACCGGAGGCGACGCCATACCATGATTTCTTTGCGAATCGAAATACTGACAGATCGCTCATGCCCACGTGCATCGCCATATTGCAGAACCATGCGAAGAAAGTCACATGCCAGAATGTAAATTTGATCTGGCCTTCGAGGGGTTCACCGCCTTTCCAGATATGGTCATTGGCCAAAGCCCACAAATCCCCGACGCCCTTGATCTCAACACCTGTCGCGTCGATAAACTGCTTGAGCCCGACGAATCCAAACGCCAAAAAGACAAGCACCATCCATGGAGCGGCGATATTGGCGAATTTGGCGACCGTTTTGTACCCGTATGCGGCAACTATTGCAATAAGACCACCTATCACAAGAACCGCCAAAACCCAGCCTGCACTGTTCGGATACAGGTCATTGAGGCCGGGCATGGGAAACTTAAACCAGACTCCTACCGCTGTCGCTGATACGGTTATCATGGAACCAGCAAGGAAACAGAACATAACCCCATTGGCAAGGTTGTATAATGTCACAAGATTCCTGCCGCAGATCTTTTCGAGCTGATAATAAAGCGTCAATCTCGTTCGCGTTGCAATTGGCGCACAAAGAAATATCCAGCTAAGCACCGCCAAAGCATTACCCACGACCAGGCCCATAACTACATCGAAGGCGCTGACGCCGGCAGCCACAAAGAGCGGCCCGATCATCAATTCCGTCCCCGCGCAGTGCTCGCCTGCGTACATGCCGATAAAATTCTTAAAGCCTAACAAAGCACTCTTGGGGACCGGCGCTCGCTCGAATTCATTGGCCTTGTGTGTTTTCTGTCCTTGTTCTTCCGTAACCATTTCAATAATCCTTAAAAAAGTCACATTCAGGTTTTACGCTCTTTTGCCAAGAACATCCTTCTCGTATTGTTTGACGGCTTTTAGCCAATCGGCCTCTTGCGGAACATCCTTTTTGACACAATAATGGTCCCAGACAGCGCCGAAAGGCATCGTCTTTAATTCCTCGAATAGTGCAAGGCGAGAGGTATAGTCGCCATCATTTTCGATCTGCTTCATTTTCTCCACCGGCTCGAGCAACGCTAACAAAAGCGCCTTTATCATACACCTCGTGCCGATCACCCAGGCGGCCACACGATTAATACTCGCATCGAAGAAGTCTAGACCGATATGAACCCGGTCCAGATAATCCCCGCGAACGATCTGCTGGGCGATCGCCCGAAGTTCATCGTCTAATATCACCACGTGATCGCTGTCCCAGCGAACCGGACGGCTTACATGCAAAAGTATCTCATCCAGAAATGTCAGTACCGAAGAGAGCTTATCCGAGATAACCTCCGTCGGATGGTAATGGCCGGCATCGAGACATAACAGCTTTCCACGCGAAACCGCATAACCCATATAAAATTCATGTGAGCCGGTTACGTAGCTTTCGGAGCCTATTCCGAACAGTTTCGATTCAACCGCATCAAGCTCGAACTTCGGATCGATCTTTTCAGCAAATATCGTATCAAGTGAATTCGCCAGTCTCTCCCTCGGCGCTTTCCTGTCAACGGGGATATCCTTATATCCATCCGGGATCCAGAAGTTGACCACGCTCGGTGTGCCTAACTGACGCCCCATTTCTTCCGCTATCTTTCTGCACGCTATCCCGTGATCGATCCAGAAATTGCGAATTCCATCGTCAATGCTGCTAAGCGTGAAACCGTCAGCAGCCTTCGGATGCGAAAAACAGGACGGATTAAAATCCATCCCCAATTTATTTTGTTTGCACCAGTCGATCCAGCTCTGGAAATGCTTGATCTCTATCTGGTCCCGCTCGACATGCGTTCCGCCATTATCGAGGTAACTTGCATGAAGATTAAGCCTGTGACTTCCCGGGATCATCTCGAGTGCTTTATCCAGGTCGCTTCTAAGCTCATCGATCGTTCTCGCCTTGCCCGGATAATTACCCGTCGCCTGAATACCACCCCCTTCAAGAGAGGCCCCAGCCCTTTCAAAGCCGCCAACATCATCTCCCTGCCAGCAGTGGATCGAAACCGCGATATCGGCGAGTCGCTCCATTGCCCGATCGACATCTACGCCCATTTGCGAATATCGATCTTTGGCTATTTCATAGGCGTTTTCCACCCTTTTTTCATTACTCATAGAAATAATCTCCCCTTAATTTTCTGAAACGAAGTGATACGTGCCTGATGCCAGTTCAATCTGCACCAGGCCATTTTTTTGGCCTAAAACTCTGATACCTTCGACGCTGTCCAGTTTTTGCCTGTTTTCTGTTACGTCACCTGCTCTTTTGGCCGGAAGGTGCAGTATTCCCGTAGTATTTGCGGGAATTGTCACTTTATGCTCGAATCGGCTGGGCGTCTGCTTCCAACTGCTTTCGATCCTGCCGCGGACCGAATTATATCCGGCTTTGACCCAATCGATAGGTTTATTTTCGGGATTGCTCCCAGCCGATGGAGGGCCCGGCCTAAAGATGATCCGCTTATAACCCGGCCCCTCGGTATCAATACCGGCTAAAGATTGAAACATCCATTCGCAGACGGCTCCGAAGGAATAATGACTGAATGAATTCATGCCGGCATTCATAAAGCCCTTGTCTTTCGTAAAGCTGTTCCATCGCTCCCAAATGCTGGTGGCGCCGTTTTCAACTTCATATCCCCATGATGGATACTTCCGGCTTTGCAGCAATCGCACGGCAAGGTCATGGTGGCCAGCAGCAGTTAAAACCGGCAGCAAAGGCCGCGTACCTATAAAGCCGGTGCTCATCAGATGGTCATTTTGCTCGATCAGCCTGGCTAAATGATCGCTGGCAAGCGGTCGCTTCTCCAGCCCCAGCATCCCAACGAACAATGCCGTCGCATAAGCGGTCTGCGTATTGACGGCAAGGCTGCCATCTTCGTTTACATAGTTCTTATTGAAAAACGTTTTGATCTGCTTTAGCCAGTCCTCATATTTCCTTGCATCCTCGTTTTTACCGATCGCCCGAGCCATCTCAGCCATCAATTTAGATGAATAAGCAAAATACACGGCATCGATATACTCAATTGGCGTCTTATTCAACGCCAGCCAATCACCCCAGTCATTGCCGATTAACACACCCTGAAAATCCGGTGACATACTTCGGCGAAAATCCATAAATCGCGTCATTGATCCATAGTTCCGCTCGATGATCCGCTTATCGCCATAGACTTTATAAATCATATACGGGCAGATGATCCCGGCATCCATCCACGCCGAGCCATAAGCCTTACCGCGATTACCATGCTGCATGGGAAACGGAGCATAAGCGGGATAAGCGCCGTTTTCGCGCTGAGACTCGACCAGGTCGTGTTCCCACTTAGTAAAGAACGCCGCCACATCCGCGTTGTAGGTCGCTGCACGCACATATATCTGCGCATCACCGGTCCATCCAAGCCGCTCATCCCGCTGCGGGCAGTCGGTCGGAACCTCGAAAAAATTCGCCCGCTGTGTCCAGACAATATTGCTGAACAGTTGATTAACCATAGCATCAGAACACTCAAATGAACTTGTCAGCGGGATGTCGGAACCAATAACAATACCCGTGATCGTATCGAGCGTGGGCCTTTCGCTAAGACCCGTTACCTCTACATATTGAAAACCATGATAAGTAAACTTTGGCTGCCATGTCTCGTGGTCGGGATCACCTTTTAGGATATATACATCGGTGGCGCGTGCCTTTCGCAGATTTTCGGTCATAAGCTGTCCATCTGTATGGAGCATTTCACCGTGACGCAATTGTATACGCCGGCCTTTTTTACCTTTGACCTTCAGTTCAACGATGCCGGAAAAATTCTGCCCCATATTAAAGATATAAACGCCCGGTTCCGGCTCGGTGATCCCAACAGGCTTAATGCTTTCCATAGGGCGGACCGGCACCGAAGAATACGCCTGCAGAATTTTCGGTTCGATAAATCCAAGTTCGACCTGACGCTGGCCACCTTTGTCGTAATATTGAGCTGTTGTGCCGCCGTTTTCTTGAGCCTTGATCACATTATCCCACTTGCTGTCATCAAAGCCTTTTATATCCCAACCAGACTTTTCAAGACGAGCATCGTAAACCTCACCCATGAGCATATCAGCTTCCAGGATAGGCCCTGTTGAGGTCTTCCATGAGCAGTCGGTTGTGACCATCTCCACGCTGCCGTCGGCATATTCGACCTCGAGTTGCAAACGAAGGGCGGGAGTCTTGCCATAAAAATATCTACCGCATCTGTTTGGCCCGTAACCGACCAGCAGGCCGAAACCGACATAGCCGCTGTACCAGCCGTCCGCAACAATAGCACCGAGAGCATTACCGCCCCGCTGAACCAACTTCGTCACATCGAACGTATTATAGTAAACCCGCTTTCGGTAGTCCGACCAGCCCGGCGTGAACATCCGGTCACTGATCTTTTCGCCGTTGAGACTAAGTTCATAGATACCCAAAGCGGTCGCATAGATAGTTGCTCGTCTTATTTGTTTTCCCGCGTCGAACTCTTTGCGATAATATCGAGCAGGCGGCAAAACAACCTTTTGACGTGAGGCGGTCAGAGGTGTTTCATCTTTGAAGCTTATCCACTCCGATTCCCAGTGGTCTTTATCAACCAGCCCCATACTCCATCTGGCAGGAGTGCTCCATGCGGAGGCCGTCGAATCCTTATCCCAAACCCTGACCTGCCAGTAACAATCCTGCCTCGAAATAAGACGTTTTCCATTATAGACAATATTAACCGTCTCATCGCTGGAAATTCTGCCGCTGTCCCAGAGGTCTGCGTTACCGGAAAGGAGCATTTCGAGACTGGAAGCTGCGCGGATTTGATAAGCCGTCTGCTTTTGGCCTCTCGCCTCCGAGGTCACTATCCAGCTAAGCCTGGGTTCGATCTCATCGATACCCAAAGGATTCTCAAGATACTCGCAGCGAAGCCGATCGACTTTCAGACCTTTGCTACTCTGCGTGATAGCCTGGAATCTCTGCCCTATCTCATTATTTTTTTCAAGTGTCGAATACTCCGGCGAAGCCTGAGACGAACAAACAGCTGCAAGCAGAAGTGAAATTATAAATATTCTGTTAAACCTCACTTAGAATTCCTTTTTTGTACAGGTCTCTTTGGTGCTGCTTTACTCCTCAATTCCCATTCTCTTTTAGCTTTCTCGATCTCCGGTCGGGTGTACATTTTTACGTACTCTTGGCTTCGTTTTCGCATTTTTTCAAGGATGGATTTATATTCCGGGTCCCCAGCCAGATCGTTTAACTGGGTAGGATCGGTTTCCAGGTCGTACAGAAGCTCGGCATTCTCCTCATAATAATTAGCGTAAGTATATCTCTGTCCCCGAACGCCATACCATTTAGGGATTGAGGCGTTGTCCATGTGGTGTTCACAGTAATAGTCTTTCCGCCAGTTACGCGGAGTCTTTCCGCTGAGTACAGAAACCAGGCTCCTGCCCTGATATTTGGATGGAACGTCAATACCGCATACGTCAAGGATCGTAGCGGTAATATCCAGGCTGATCGCCATCGGATCGACGACGCGGTTTCTTTTGTTTTTGGGCAGACGGGGATCGTAAATTATCAGCGGCACACGCAGAGACTCTTCGAAATGCGACCATTTCCCGGCAAATCCTCGGTTGCCCATATAATAACCGTTGTCGCCGGTATAGATCACGATCGTATCGTCAGCCATTCCTTTCTCTTCCAGCTTTTTTTGTACCCGCCCTACGATGCGGTCCATACCTGTAAGCATTCGCCAATAGGCCCGCATGTTGGTTTTATATTTTTCAGGCGTATCCCATCGCCAGAAATATCTCTGGCGGTTCATGGATTCTTTCATGAAATCCGGCTGACAGTCGAAATACTCAGGATCTGAAAGATCAGGCTCGGGAGGTTCGATATCTTCGTACAAACCATCCTCCTTTTTGGGCCAGGGAAAATGACCGATCCCCGGGCGTTTATCGCCATCCTCTGCATGTGATATATTAAAACTCATATACAGGCAAAACGGTTGGCTGTCTGTCTGGGAATCCAAAAAGTCGATGGACTTATCCCCTATCAACTCAGCGCAGTGGCGCTTTGAACCATCCGGCTGATCTTTGAAATACGGATGACGCCAGATGACCTCATGCGAATCGAACATTCTATCGAGAGCACCGTCACCTTCGGCGAATTTTACATGCTGCTTGCCGAAAAAGCCCGTCCTGTAGCCCGCCTGGCGAAGAAGAGTGGGAAAACTGGTATCAATATCTTTTTCCATAACCGGCGGATTGCTGCCTCCGCCCGTATACCCGTGGCTGCGTTCCGTCATGCCGGTAAAGATACACGCACGATTAGCCATACAGATAGAAGTCGTAACGAACATATTTTCAAATCGAACGCCGTTTTGAGCAAGCCCGTCTATATTGGGAGTCTTGATAAACGGATGTCCCGCACAGCCTAACGTGTCATTACGCTGGTCGTCCACCAGAACAAATAAAACATTGGGCCTTTTTCCCGGTTTCGCCTGGCGGGCAGAAAGCTGACCTGGTATCAGCGAGGCGCTTGCCGCTGCACCTGCTATTTTTACGAAATCACGTCTGTTCATTTTCATTTGTCGAATCCTTATTCAAGTTCTGTTTTTGTTAGGAGGCCGTCAGTGAAAATTCTGCCGAAAATTGACAAACTGTCCTGTAAGGAATGTTTCTTTCCGTGATTCAGATACCCTTTCGTTGAGATTGACATATTTTGACAAACATTGGATTATACCATGTTGGTTTTTTATAACAATGCCATTTTGCGACAAAATATAGTCATTTTGCGACATGATGTAATAAAGCTAATATCATTCTTGACAGGCTGTTAAAGACAAGCCTATACTTCAGTTATGCCTCAATTAGCGATAAATTAGCGAATTCTTACCGGTGTCGTATATGGGCGAAAATTATTTTCAATATCTGCCGATCAGCAAATCGAATATCGAATGGGATTTGTACCTGACCGGTGCAGGCGTTGCCGATATCCTGCCTGATGACGAATATCCGGCAAAGGGCCATCCCGGCACGTACGATTTCACATGGGAAAAGGGTCGCGTGCTTCCGGAATACCAGATCGTCTATATCTCAAGAGGCTGTGGCATTTTTGAGTCGGGCGAAATGGGCCAGGTCAAGGTCGATGCGGGCCAGGCTATCCTTCTGTTCCCGGGCCAGTGGCACCGCTACAAACCCCAGCCGGATACCGGCTGGAAGGAGCATTGGATCAGTTGGAACGGCGAATACCTCTATCGGCTCATGCAGCGAAGACATATTGCACTTCGCAAGGCCATATTGCCTGTCAACAAATCCGAGATAATTTTGCCTCTCTACGAGCGGATATTATCCACCGTCCGTAAACACCCCGCGGAAAACTCGCGTGTTCTGGCAGCTATAGCAATGGAGATTCTCGCGGTAATCCTCGAATCCGCCAGGGAAAAACCCGTTCGCCAGGATGCCCTTAAACTACAGGCCAAATATGACGTCGAAGATAAACTGGCGGCAAACGCCATGCGCCTGATATGGAGCCATAGCTATCGCGTCAATACAGTCGATAGCATGGCCGAACAACTATGCATTACGCGGCGGACTTTGGAAAGGCGATTTCGCAAAGCATTTGGAAGAACTCTCGGCCAGGAAATCACTCGTTGCAGGATCGGACGGGCCAAGCATTTGCTTGAAGAGACAAAGCTGCCGATCGAACACGTTGCGTTAGCAGTCGGTTTTTCAGGAGCAGTTCGACTGGGAAAAGTTTTCAGGCAACTGGAAAAAATCACACCAAGCCAGTTCAGAAATAAATACCGCAAAAAGTGATCTTCGCACACCTCTCCTGGCAGTACCGCTCATTTTGTTGTGATGAAATGTAAGCTGGATCTTTTTACGAAATTGCAGCCAAATCATGTCTGTATCTCCTGTTTAGGATACATGGCAATTCCAAACTTGTCCTTGCAGCGGTCAGCATGATGTGTGATGATTATGGACACTCTTTGATATGTAAGCATTTTTTCAAAACGTGACATGCTGCAATAATCGGATCTTAGACGGGGAGAAAAACATGAAACGACGGGAAGTACTGAAATGCCTTGGTGTTGCGGTACTGTCTGGTTGTGCTGCCAACAAGCCGGCAACAAGTGAAAAAAACATTATCAAGCCCATCAGGCACCTTACGAACACCTTTTCCAGCAAGGAGCATTATACCTTCAGGCCATGGAGGCCCGGCAAGACACTCGCGCCGGTTATGCAGGTAACTCCCCGCAGGCAGTCTTATGTCCACACCTATTTCGACGTT
>DAOVVQ010000005.1 GCA_030637065.1 Planctomycetota bacterium | reverse complement strand
GGCACGTTTCACAGCGACGGGCGGGGCTCGACACGGAACAGCTACCATACATGGAATGGGGACCTCAGCGTAAAGCTGCTGCCGACCGACCTGCCGGAGTTGAGGAACTTTATCGCACAGACAACCGGTATCGCCGACAGGCGGATGCCGCACGTCCCCGACGGAGGCAGAGGGCTGCTGGTTGTCACAGAACTCGGCGCCAATGGGCATAAGGACGACGTGCAGGTGGCGTATCATCAAAATATGCTGTATGAGAATTACTTCGAGTCCGAAGGCACCGACAGCCGCGATGCGATGCACAAAAGAGGATGGACTTACCTGCGGATTGAGGGTCGGGTTGGCGATAGAGCAGTTGACGGCGTTGGCAGACTGCCCTTCGTATATGCGGCGAGCAAGCGATATACTCCGTGGCTGAGGGTGGCAATCGCAGGCAGAGAGCTTACAGATGCCGGATCCGGACGGCTTTTTGCAGGCCTGAGCCGACCGTGGATGGGGCTTCATACCATCGACACCGTACGCAGGGACGCAGCGCGGCGGCGGATACCGTTTGAAACCAGCTATTCTGCCGAGACTGGCACGGCTGAGGTGACGCTCGATGCAGGCGGCGTAGAGCTTATCTATACTATCAATATGGAAAAAGACGTTATTGATAGGGTAGAATTGGCCTTTTCTAACAACGGCAAGTCCTTGGGCAACCTTGCGTTTAGTTATCCGGAGGACGTAACCGGCACAGATGCCTATATGCCGACGACCGCCAGCCAAAGGGCCAAAATGCAGGATTTGCACAAGGCGTCATGCTGGCTGATCGACCTTGCCCGCCCAGACGGCCCTTCGGAGAGATAAAAAGCCCTGGCACGGGCAGGTCTCGCAAGCCCAGCCGTAATGAACGGGCGCCGAATAGATACGGTTATTTGGTTTACAGATCACTCCTTGGAGAAGGAGAAGATATTGTAAAGTACCTCCATTGGAGAAGGAGGAGAACCTTTTGGACGAGAATCTTGGAGAAGGAGACTCAAAATGAAGTATTTGACAGGCAAAGTAGTGACAAGAGAGGAAATGAAGATGAAGACGAATGTAAAAGTGGTTCTGGCAATGTTGGTGGCCCTGAGTTTCTGCGCATTTGGAACAGGCGCACAGGCTGCAACACCCGTAGCTCACTGGGAGCTTGACGAAGGGTCGGGGTTGACAGCCTACGATTCGGCTGGGAGCTATGACGGATTGGTAAATGTGCCTTCATGGACAATGGGTAAGATCGGCGGCGGTTTGAGTTTTGACGGAAGTTCGAATTACATCCAATTGAACAGCTATGTGTCAACTTTCGACAACTATGCAACCGGAACCTTTGCGTGCTGGTTTAAGATTGCATCGGGTACAGCAAGCAATCTAATGCTCATGCAGATCGCAGATAAGGATACGCCGGACAATTATTCCAAAGTCTGGTTTGGCGGGACGGCTGGGCAATACAGTCTCAATTTTGGCCACAAAATGAATGGTGATCTCAGAATTTCGGCTCACATTGACAAGGGGGCCGGTTACTTTGAGGATGACACATGGCATCATCTCGCGGTAGTGGTTGGCAGCAACTTCAATAAGATCTATGTTGACGGCAATGAAGAAAGCCTGATTTATACAGCGGGAAGCGGTTCCACAGGCAGTCGCTTTCTAAACATACAGCAGGCCGATGTTTTCTATATTGGAGCAAGGCATTATAATGGTCTGTCGAGAGACATGTTTTTCGATGGTGATGTCGATGACGTTTCAATTTACGCCCAACCGTTGTCCGCCCAGGAAGTCGGGCAGCTTTATCGGGCTGGTTCAGGTGGTCTGATTGGGCGTTGGTCGTTTGATGAAGGCGCAGGGCCGGTTGCGTATGATTCGGCTGGTACGAATGACGGAGCTATTTACGGAGCCCAGTGGGCCGACGGTCAGGTTGGCGGGGCACTGGACTTTGATGGTGCGGACGATTATGTGGACCTGGGCAATGATCCCAATTTGAAACCTGCACTGCCGATAACCCTTGCCGCGTGGATTAAGTTCGACACTGATGTGGCTATTCAAAGGATTATATGCTTAGATAATTGGACCTCAAATCGTTACGGTGCTTGGCTTGCCCTTACTTCCAGCGGCAAGTTGACAGTCGGGTATGGAGACGGGGGCGTCGGTTCAACAAGCAGGAGGACGAAGAATGGGGCGACGATGCTGGATACCGGTGTCTGGTATCAAGTCGCCGGCATCATTCGTGGGCCTCAGGACATGGACCTTTATGTTAACGGTATTAATGACGGCGGCATATATGACGGGACAGGGGGAAATCTGGCCTATAGCAGCGGTAGTGGTACGGTTGGAAGTGATGCAGGAGTGGACGCTTTCTTCTCGGGCTCGATCGATGAAGTTATGGTTTATGAGCGGGCCTTGAGCGCGGCAGAGATTTGGCAGCTTTTTGGAGGCGAGGAAAGCACAGTGGTTTATCATGTCGACGGTTCCGGCGGCAGCGACGGCAACCCGGGGCTGAGCAGGGCGACGGCTTTTGCGACGATTCAAAAGGGTATCGATTCGGCAGAAGATGGCTATACGGTTTTGGTTTGGCCGGGAGTCTATCAGGAAGAGTGCGATTTCAACGGTAAGGCTATTACCGTTAAGAGCGCTGCCGATGCGGCTGTGGTTCGCAGCCTTAGCGGATATGCCTTCAGGTTCCACAATGCCGAAGGGCATGACAGCCGGCTCGAAAATCTTGTGCTTGCCGGCGGGCTGTACGCCATTGAGCTTAACGTTGCCTGCACGCCGACTATAAAGAACCTTACCATAGCCGATAACGATTTCGGCATCGCCTGCTTTGAAAATGCCGACCCGAATATCAGCAACTGCATCTTCTATAACAACCTTTATGGCGACATGCAGGACTGCACCGCCGAGTACAGTTGGGTCGAAGGCAGCACCGGGGTTGTGCCGGTTTCCTATTGGAAACTTGACGATGCATCGGGAGCATTGGCGATGGATTCGGCGGGCTCTAACGACGGGACCGTTTACGGTGATATGGTCTGGACTGCGGGGCAGGTTGACGGCGCCCTTGGCTTTGACGGCAGCGCCGACTATGTGCAGGTAGGTGACGATGCGGACCTGGATTTTGGTTCGGGAGATAACTTTGCGATATCGCTGTGGTTTAAGGTCAATTCCGGGCCCGTACAGGGAGGTCCTGTGCTGGTGGAAAAGCGAGAATCCAGCAGCGACAATCGGGGTTATACGGTCTATTGGGAAGACAGTTTCCTTCAGCCGAATTATCGCAAGGTCAATTTTGCACTCGATCTGGGAGGTTCCGCCGTCGAGGTCGGTTCGACGACAAATGTCGATGACGGCACGTGGCACCACCTGCTGGCGATGCGATTCGGGACGGCGTTAAAACTCTATCTTGACGGCAGCCTGGAGGGCAATGTTTCCGGGACGGGTTATGACGGGAGTATTGCCAACAGCAACTCGCTGAAGTTCGGTAGCAATATGAGCGCTTCGGGCCAGTGGTTTAGCGGTCGACTTGACGAGGTGGCGATCTATGACCAGTCTCTCGCTGATGAAGAGATAGAGCGAATATATCAGGCCGGCCTCGGCGGTATGGAGATTGTCGACGCTAATGCGACATCCGAAGTGGCGCCGGGATTTGCCGATGCCGACAACGGCGATTACCATCTGCTTTCGGAAGACGGCAGGTATGTCGCGGCTTACGGTTTGTGGTCTTTCGATGATGTTACCAGCGTATGTGTCGACGGCGGCAACCCGCTTGATAATCCGATGGGCGAACGAATGCCCAACGGCGGTCGCGTCAATATGGGGGCCTACGGCGGTACGGCATACGGCAGTATGAGTCAATGGCCCTTAATGGGAGACAATAACCGCGATGGGAAAGTGGATATCGCGGACTTGGCGGTCCAGGCGGCGGAGTGGCTGATGGCGATGCCGTGGGTCAATTAGACCTGAAAAGATAGCGAAAAAGTTGTAAACCTATGGAGAAGGCAGGGGTGGACCGGATTGCGAGGCAGGCTCACAGTCCGGTCCTATTTTTTGGGATCAGGGGGAATCCCGTTGATTTTTGGGAGTTTCCTGTTGACATCCGTTTAGAATTGTGGTCTAATATACTACAGTTTTAAGTGGTGTTGGGGGGATGAGGAAACCCAAAATCAGCTTTGAGACTGCGAAATTTTGTTCCAGGCTCCGGGGGGGGCGGGGCTTTACTATGATCGAACTGCTTGTTGTCATAGCAGTGATCTCCATTCTGATAGCGATCCTGGCCCCGGTAATTGGACAGGTCAGGTCTAAGGCCTGCCGACTGATCAAAGTCAGCAATCAGGGGCAGATCGTGCGGGGGGTGATCGCATTCGCCACCGACAACAACGACAGATTGCCACAATCGACGGCAAAACTTGCGACATCGAGCGAATGGAACTGGTGGCATCCGGCTACGCTGATCGCAAAGTTCCCCTACCAGGCCAGCGGGCATCGGGCGGTAAGTGAATACCTCGATCCCTATATTCCGGATGGCAGGTTGATGTATTGCCCCAACGCGCCGAAAGAGTACAAGCACTCGCGACAATCCTGGGACGACGGCAACGAGTGGGACAATCCCGCCACGCCGTTTCCCAAGGACTATGTTGTAGGGACGTATCTGCTTTTGTGGAATTATGAAGGCTATTTAGGCCCCGGCAGGACATTCAAGGGCCCGAGAACCGGGACCAGACGCCGCAATGAGAGCGGAATGCTGATGTGCGACTCGATCTTTTCACACAACTATCGCATGTACGAACCTTATGGCGGACTGACAGTGAGCAGCATAACAGAGCATGTAGAAGGCAACTACGGAAGCTGTGAAAAATTCGCTCGGTCTTGTGCCACGGACGACAGGTCGTCGGCATACGAGGCGGATTACTGGTACCGCTCGGGAAAGATGCCTCTTATCGAGGCCCATGCCGGTTATATCGATGGCAGTGTGCAATCCTTTACCACAGAAGACGTAGTCGAAATGCGGGTGATAATCGACCCGGAGACGAATACGCCATACCCCGATTCACTTGATGCCCTTGGCACGTTTTATCTGCCGCGAACAGGTCTGTAGCGGGGATTGCTACTGCTTGACGTTCATCGGGGTTCTGATCCCGTAGCGCTGTGCGATCAGCATATCGGCCTGGGGCAGGCCGCTTCGGTCGATGACGACGGTGGGGTAATCATTCTCGAACTCGATGACATCGTACTTCGAGTCGGGGTTCAGTGTGCGGGCCTTGAGAAAGTCGGCGAGGCTGGAGATATCTTTGCCATTGACACTGCTTACGACGAGTCGTCCGAGTTTCTGGTAGCCTAAGTTGATATCCGCCGGCAGGACGTAGCTGAGTACGACGATCTCGCTTCGCTGATCGGTGGGGTTAAAGGCCATGTCGCGATAGTAATGATACAGATGCGGCGGCACATTACCCGTCCAGTTGTCGCCCCAGAGCTGAAGGTAGTCGCGTGTCAGCCGCTGAAAGACGAACCCGGCTGTGACGAGATAGTTGGGCTGTTTGCCGTATTCGTAGTACGGAACAAGCATTTCGGAGGCGTCGAATCTTTTTGCCCCGGCTGTGACGGTTTCGGCCTTGCCGTCCCGCCATATATCAAAGGTGATCTCGTCGCCGGCGCGGTGGCTGGTTACAAGATGGTGGTACGAGACCCGGTCGAACCTGTCATGCTCGTATTGCCCGTAGGCGTCGAGCCTTTTCGAATCGATAGCGACAATGACGTCGCCTTTTTGCAGTTCTTCGCAGGCCGTACCGAGCGTAAATGTGTCGGCAACATAAACACCGTCGCTGAGGTCGTCGGGTAATTTCAGATGAGTCCGCATGACCGGATCGATAAGCGTCCTTGTCGCAAAACCGACCGTGGCGAAACCGTCATACTTTTCGCCATCGGCATCGCTGAGGAACCGGTTTATCGTCTCAGCGGGTATAAGCCCCGCCTCCTGCGAGTCCGTGTCGGCCCAGCAGGCGATGCCGATCGGTTTGGAGTCCAGGCAGTATACACTCGCCCTTGCGGCGACGGCGGTGGTGTTCGTGGCGACATAGTTCAGGAACCTTGTGTACGACACCGAGGACTTATTGACCTCGGCCCGGTCAAGGTAGCCGCGTCCGGTTTCAAGATGACCGCCGGAGGTCAGCCAGTAGGATTTGAGCTGGGCGCCCTTGCGGTATCGCTCGCTGAACTCTATGGGCTTAAGCGGTGCCTTCATGGTATTGCGGTCGAGATCCAGCAGGCAGAGATTGCTTTCATAATCGATGACGCTGACGGTAGCGGGTATAAATTCGTTTTGCCCGTAACGCCTGACCTTGATGAAGGTCGCATTGACCACGTTCCATGCGGTAGTCAGCACCTGGTACGGCCCGACGGCACATCCGTAACCGGCATTGTCGCGGAGATCGGCCTGCCTCCACGGCTGAAGCTGCGGATAGGAATAGGCTGTGACGTTGACGTAGACCAGCGATTCCTTCATTTGCTCACTGATGTCGTCGCCACTGCCAGCGGCACAGGCGGGCCCGGCGAGGACCGTTAGGGCTGAAAGGATGAATATGCAAGCTGCGGGGAGTTTGGAAGTCATTGCGCGGTCTCCATATCTGCCGGTGAGGGAACTTTATATTTTTCCACAATGATGCCGTCTTGCCTAAGCGCTTTGTCCTGATCGAGGATTAGCGGCATACTGGACGACATGAATTCCATGACACAATGATCGCCGGTCTTTACAGCAAAGGCGTCGGAAAGATCGTCCAGGGACCGGATATCAACGCCGTTTACGGTATCGACTACCTTGTTGATAAAGCCCGAACTGTAGGAGTTGACCTCATCGGGGAGAATTTCCGAGAGGACAACATATTCCTTTCGCTGGCGGTCGGTATTAAGCTGCATGGAATTGTGGAAGAGGTACCTGAGATAAAACGGGATGTCCGTCGCCCAACTGCGGCCCCACGTCTCCATAAAATTGCGACTGACCGGGACGAACACAAGCCCGGCAAAGACCTTGTATCGCGGCTGGGAGTCGTATTCCCGCCAGAAGGGCACGACCGTGCGGTTCAGCGCGACCGTCGCGGAAGCCGTTTTTTTGCGGCCTTTGCGATAGAAGGTAAGCTCTGCCTTTTCGCCAAGCTGCTTAAGCTCGATAGCCTCGGACAGATGCAGCGTCAGTCCGTGTATGCCGATCATGCCGTCGTTATCGATATCGAAATCGTCGATCCGCGTAATGACGTCGCCGTGCTTAAAGAGCGATTCTACCGAACTGTGCATCAGGACATTGAGAACCACAACACCTTCGGTCCCCGGCGGGACCTCCAGATAGTCGGTGTAGGCGGCGTTGTGCAGTCCGGTAAAGAAGGTAAATCCCAGCGAGCCGAATCCGTCGTACTTGCCGTCTTCGATGTCGGCGAGGAAATGTCTGGCGACGGTTGTGGGGATCATGTACCCGATATTGTCGGCGTCCTGCATGCCCTGGAACGCGACACCTACCACCTTGCCGTCCTGGAGTACCGGCCCGCCGCTGTTGCCGGGATTGATGGCTGCGTCAGTCTGGATGACGAGGTGTGAGTCGGCGAGGGTATGGCTGTAGACACTTACCTGAACACGACTGACGACCCCTTCGGTGACGGAGACGTCTCTTCCGCCCATAGGAAATCCGTAGGTCTGCACGGTCGAGTTGACTTTCGGCAGGCCGCCTAATTCCAGGGGCTGCATATCCGCGTAAAAATCGCCATCGTCAACGGTAACTATCGCCAGATCGCAGTCATGCCCTATGAATTCCAGTCTGCCGAGGTGGCGTTTGGCCTGGTGCTGTTTTTTGATCTCTATGTACTTGTTGTTGCTGACGTTGTGTGCGTTAGTCAGGATGCGGTTGCCTTCGATGACGAATCCGGAGCCGACGCCCTGGCTCATCGGCACCTGCTTCCATGGTGTCGTATGGTCGAAGTCCTGGCGAACGCCTCGTATCATCACGACGGATCTTTCGAGGGTCTGCTCGCCCTCCCCAGCCGAGACCACTAAAGGGCAAAGGGCTGCGGCGACAATAATTGCGGCAAATATTCGTATTGCCCAGCCGTAAGCGGGCCGTTTTGACTTAATCATTGCTATGTGCTCCCGGGAAGATATTGTCCGGTCAGATTCCGGTTCGCCGGTAAATGCCGACAACAATGTATTGTACGGGCAAGACCGCGGAACTGTCAACTGAATGAGTAATGCTTCTTTATCGGGCTGGTAACTTCCCAGACGCATTTCAGGTCCACGGGAAAGACGACCATGTCCCCCGGCCCGAAAGAGACCGACTCACCGGTATCGGGGCGGTCGGTTACCGTTACCTGCCCTTCGAGAACCAGGCACGTCTCCGTCTGGGTGTAATCCCAGTCAAACCGGCTCGTCTGACAGGTCCATATCGGCCAGGTCTTGCAGGTCTCCGCTTCTTGAGCCTGGGGCCTGCTAACAACAACGTCTTTAACTGTAGGCATCTCGAACTCCTTTGATAATCTGCACTTAGCTTCCTGGCAATTTGCACTAAGCCTCAAATTTACACCGGTAATTATAGTCAGACTCAGCCGCAATGGAACAGGAAAAATGCCGCTATGGAGACAAAATCAGCCATAATTCAGCGTTTTTTCTGTCGTCATCGCCGATTCCTGCCGATTTATAGGGTAGAATATCAACCGAAAAAAAACGTCGACTTGAGGCCTAACTACTTGGAAAAAAAGGACTTACAACAATTCAGGGCGTGGTTTGACAGCTATATTGCCGGTTTTTACGGCGATGACGAGTACGTCAACACGAATCTGAAGCTAAAAGAGGACCACACCCGCCGGGTCTGTCAGGAGACGAGCTGTCTGGCTGAGGCACTTAGGCTTGGCGATGCCAATATGCTAATCGCAGCGACGATCGCCCTGCTTCACGACGTCGGCAGGTTCGAGCAATTTGTTGTACACCGCACTTATAATGACCCGCGGAGCGAGAATCACTGTCTCTTAGGGCTAAGTATCCTCAAAAAGCACGATGTCCTCGCCCCGCTGGATCAGCCGATGCGGCAAATCGTCGAAACTGCAATACGGGTCCACGGCGAAAAGGAGCTTGAGGGCGACCTCGATGAGCGGACAAGGCTGTTTGCGAGGCTGATCCGTGATGCAGACAAACTGGATGTGTATCGCGTTGTACTCGACAACTTCAAGCGATTCGAAGCTGGTGGCGATGAATGCCTGGTCGAGCGGGAGTTCCCCAACGAGCCGACCTGCTCGGCCCCGGTAGTTAGCGCAGTGCTAAATGGCGAGATGATCGCTTATTCCGAGATCAAGACAGCAAACGACTTCAAACTGCTCCTGATCGGGTGGGTTTACGACATCAATTTCTGCCAGACCCTTGCCAGGATCAGGGAAAGGCTCTATCTCGCCCAACTGCTCGCCCGGCTGCCGCGGACAACCGAGATGATGGAAGTGGGCAAGTGCATCTTTAAATACGTCGACGAGCGGATAGAAGACGGCGAATGATACATTTTATATTGTATATTTTATATTTTATATTTCCTGCCGGTTCTTACAGGTGATGTGTCAACGGTCGAAGGAGCCCTGTAGGGTGCGATTCTTCGCACCAATGGCCTTGCGGGTTGTGTTTTGGGGGTCGGAAAAGTCAAAAGACAGTTGACAGAGGGCTACTGACCTCTTACCATTTCACACTTGTTTGATCGGCGGTTTTTCGCCGGTTTTGTATGCAGGAAACTCTTTGTCAATCAATTAGGGAGGACATTATGTCAGGTATAATTCTGAAAACCAGTATTGCGGGTGCAACCGCCCACCACGGCAAGGTTCGCGATATCTACGATCTTGGCGATAAGCTGCTGTTCGTCGCTTCGGACCGCATCAGCGCTTTTGATGTGATAATGAACACGGGCATACCTTATAAGGGAGCGGTCCTGACGAAGATATCCCGGTTCTGGTTCGATTTTCTGTCCGATACGGTTACGAACCATTTGATCTCGGACGACGTCAGCGATTTTCCCGCTCCGTTTTGCGATCACGCCGATCAGCTAAAGGGCCGCAGTATGCTGGTTAAGAAGACCGAGGTCCTTCCCGTCGAGTGCGTGGTTCGCGGTTATTTGGCTGGGTCCGGCTGGAAGGAGTACCAGCAAAATTCGATGGTCTGCGGAGTCAAGCTGCCGTCGGGTCTTACGCAGTGCGCAAAGCTGCCCGAGCTGATCTTCACGCCGGCAACCAAGGCCGAGGTGGGCGACCACGACGAGAATATCGATTTCGACAGTTGCGTTAACGTCATCGGCAGCGAGGCAGCCAACTACGTTCGTGCAAAGAGCATGGATATCTTTGCCAAGGCCAGCGAGTATGCCGAATCCAAGGGTATCATCTTAGCCGATACGAAGTTCGAGTGGGGCGTTATTGACGGTGAGATCATCCTTATCGACGAGGTCCTGACACCGGACTCATCGCGCTTCTGGCCGGCGGATAAATACGAGGCTGGCAGGGACCAGGAAAGCTACGACAAACAGTTCGTGCGGAACTATCTCGAAGATATATCGTTCGACAAGTCCGGCAAAGGCGTGGATATACCCGATGATATCACGAAAAAGACCTCGGCAAAGTACATCGACGCCTACGAAAAGCTAACCGGCAAAAAATTCGAAATATAGCCGCCTTGAATTACGCATAAAACCCGGGACCGGCAAACTTTTGACACGGGAGATAAAAATGAAAAAGGCCTTGCTGCTGGTTGTGGTGCTGGTTGTGAATATGGCACCGGGTTTTGCCGTGGCTGATGATAAGAAGATCATTGCGATAAATACCGGCAATACTTCGCTGGTGCTTATGGCGAACAATCAGGGTAAGGTTTTTCACAAGTATTTCGGGGCGTCTCTCGACAAACCCGAGGAGATACTCAACTGTCTGCCTTACGACCCTCGCCGATACGAAACATTCGAGGCCTGCTCGACCTTCGGTAATGAGAACAAGCATGAGGTGGCCCTGAAGGTCAGGCACGCCGACGGCAATATGACCACGGACCTGCGATACCAGAGCCATCGGCAGACCAGGATCGATGGCAATGTCACCGAAACGAGGATCCTCCTGAAAGACGACCATTATCCGTTCCTGGTCACCCTTATTTACCGCGCCCACCGCGACGAGGATATCATTACCAGCCGCATCTCGATCGAAAACAAAGAGGATGGCACTATCGTGCTGGAAAAATTCGCCTCCGCCGACCTGGTCCTGAGCAGCGGCGAATACTGGCTCTCGCATTTTTACGGCTCGTGGTCCGGCGAGATGCAGATGGAAGAGGAAAGGATCGGCAAGGGCATCAGGATCATCGACAGCAAAAAGGGCATACGCACAACGCAGAGCGAAAACTCCGCTTTCCTGCTCTCCATGGACCAGCCCAGCCGGGAAGAGCAGGGCGAGGTGATAGGCGGAGCATTAGCGTGGTCCGGCAATTATCAACTTTGCTTCGAGATCGACAGCAGAAACACCCTGCACTTAACCGCGGGAATGAACCCTTTTGGCTCGGACTATCACGTAGACCCCGGCGAGACTTTCGACACACCGCCGTTTATCTTTTCCTACAGCGATCGCGGCAAAGGGCAGATCAGCAGGAACTTTCACCGCTGGGCCCGAAAATACTCCCTTCGCGACGGCGACAAACCCAGACCCGTCGTCCTGAACAGTTGGGAAGGGGCCTATTTCACCTTCGACGAGGATACCATCACGAAAATGATAACCGATGCCGCTTCGATGGGCGTTGAGATGTTCGTTCTTGATGACGGCTGGTTCGCCAATAAATATCCGCGCAATAACGACAAGGCCGGGCTCGGCGACTGGCAGGTAAACAAGAAAAAACTCCCCCACGGCATCGACTACCTGATAGACCACGCGGAAAAAGAGGGCATAAAATTCGGCATCTGGGTCGAGCCGGAAATGGTCAATCCCAAAAGCGAGCTTGCCGAAAATCACCCTGAATGGATCGTTCAAAGCGCCCATCGCAAACCGATCCTGATGCGAAACCAACTGCTGCTGGACCTGTCAAACCCGGCGGTTTGCGAATTCGTATTCGAGGTGGTCGACGACCTGCTGACGAAACATCCGCGGATCGCCTACATAAAATGGGACGCAAACCGCCACGTCCAGAACTTCGGTTCGACGTATCTGCCCGCCGACAGGCAGAGTCATTTATGGATCGATTACACGCGAGGATTGTATTCCGTTTACGAGCGGCTGATGGACCGCCATCCGGATGTCATTTTCCAGGTCTGTTCGAGCGGCGGCGGAAGGGTCGACTTCGGCTCGCTGGCATATCATCACGAATTCTGGGCAAGCGACAACACCGACGCCTTCACCCGCATCTTCATGCAGTGGAACACCACGCACATCTACCCGCCGATGGCAATGGGTGCGCATGTCTCAGCGTCGCCCAACCACCAGACGGGAAACTCCTCTCCTCTGAAAACGAGGTTCGACGTAGCCATGAGCGGCCGGCTCGGCGTGGAGCTGCAACCGTCGCACATGACCGACGAAGAGCTGGATTTCGCCAAAAAAGCTATCGCCGAGTACAAACGGATCCGGGACGTTGTTCAATTAGGCGACCTGTACCGGCTGATCTCGCCCTATAAGGAAAACCGCGCGGCATTGATGTACGTCACCGAAAAGAAAGATCGTGCGGTCGTTTTTGCATATACCACCCAGTACCACATAAGGCAGGATTACCCCACCGTCAAACTCCGTGGCCTGAGCCCCGAAAAAACCTACCTTGTCGAGGAGATAAACACCAGGTCCACCAGTAAGGTCTTTAACGGCAGCGGCAAGACCTTCAGCGGAAACTACCTGATGAATCATGGGATGCAGCTTAAAATCCGCAAATCAAACGAAACCGCATGTCTCGAACTTACCGAGAAGCGATAATCGCTCTGGAAACCAGGGCATGTGACGGGAACTTGATATGATCTATAATCAATACGGCAAAACCGGCGCCCGTGTAAGTGCAGTCGGCTTTGGCGGGATGCGGTTCGACACCTCGATCCCCAACGAGGGAAATGCCGAGCTTTTGCCTTACGCCTTCAGCAAGGGCATAAATTATTTCGATACAGCGCCCGGCTACTGCGACGATAAGAGCGAGGACATCTTCGGTATCGCCCTTAAGCAAATGGCGAATATCCGCGACGAGTTCTATGTTACCAGCAAGGGCATGCCAGCGGACTTCGACACCGCGGATAAGGCCCGCAAGGCCGTGGAGAAGTCGCTCAAGCGGCTTAATGTCGACAAGCTCGATTTTTATCACGTCTGGTGTATTCGCGATATCGAGCAGTATCACCTCGCCATGAAAAAGGGCGGCCAATACGAAGGGCTGGTCAAATGCAGGGACGAGGGATTGATTGACAATATTGTCGTCAGTACCCATCTCCCCGGCGACAAGGTTTCCGTGCTGCTCGAGAAGAGCGACTTCGAAGGTGTGCTCTTAGGCGTCAATATCCTGAATTTTCTGTACCGCTGGGAGGGCGTCCAAGCCGCCTGTGATGCTGGCCTGGGTGTCGTTGCGATGAATCCGCTTTCCGGCGGGATCATCCCCAAACACGAAGAAAAGCTCGCCTTTCTGGCTGGTGCGTCCGAGACGCCCACCGAAGCGGCGCTTCGCTTTAACATAAGCTGCCCTCAGATCACCGTTACGCTTCTCGGCATTACGACCACCGGGCATATCGACACAGCCTGCCGGATCGCCGACAATTGCAGGCCGTTTACACAGGCCGATATCGACCGCGTAAAGGCGAATGTCTCGGAGAATATGGACTCGATCTGCACCGGATGCGGGTACTGCACGCCGCACTGCGACCAGCACATTCCCGTTGCCGATTACATGCAGTGCTACAACGAAAAGCTGCTCGCCGGCAAGACGGACAAAGAGATGCTCGAAGTGATGACGTTCAACCACGAATGGGGCCTGCTGGCGGATGCGGAGGCGACAGCCAAAGAATGCACGCAATGCGGAAAGTGCCAGGAGGCCTGCACCCAGCACCTGAACATCACAGAACGGCTCGAGCATCTGGCAAAATGGGAAAAAACCGCCGGCATCGGCTAATCCCGATCACATCTCACCGAACCTGTACTAATTCCGCCGACATTTCACCGATAGGCAAGAACTTGTTTGCCTTTGTTTTTTCTGTTCAGGATCAGTCCTGTGATCCACCCTGACAATGCACCAACGATGACAGACGGAAGGCCAATCCAGAAAGAGGGCACAAAGAGAAGGCCCCAAAAAGCTGTTCCATCCGACGTAATGAGCTGGTACCGGGAGAATAAATTGAAAGCCATAATGATGACAATGCCGTTGATTCCTGCAAAAACGCCCCACAGTACCGCCCGCCTGACAGGATGTTTACCGTTGAAATCCGGATACAGCTTGAGGCATATGAAAGCTGATAGCAGCGGCGGAAAGACAGGAAAAAGAACATTGATCCAGTTTCCCAAATAGTCAGGTACGGGATACTGAGTCGCCGCATGGATAATGAATGTAAGAACCACCAGAGCAGTCACAGCAAAAAGGGTGCAGATGACTTTTCTTACCAGATTTTTTGTCATTTGTTATCCTTTAATTGGCAAGTTCCTGGCTTTTCATAAGTTCCAGTTTTATAGGATGTCTTAGTTTGGCTAAGTTTTTGGCTGATGTTAGCTGACCTTCTTCTTCATTTCCGCCAGTTCCGCTTCGACTTCCGCGGTTGTGGCCTCTTGTTCCATTTCATTTGAAAGGTCGGTATTCATGGCGTTTTCGCAGCTCAGTTCCCTCATTGCATCGGCCTGCGCCTCAGCCATCTCGACCTTTTCGCGCATTCGGTCAAACTTGGCAAAGGCATTGTTGTTGGGCGACGCACCCTCGGCAACTTCGGTGACTTTTGCCCGCAGGTCGGCCACGCGTTTGCGTGCCGAGAGTGTCGTCAGGCGGCGTTTGGCTTCGTTGAGCTTGGCCTGCATACCGCTGAACTGATGGCGAAGCCGCTGAATGGTCTGCTCGGCCTCGACGATCTCGTCTTCAAGAGCTATGACGAGCTTTTCGTGTTCATGCTTGCGGGCTATGGCCTTTCGGGCCAGCTCATCATTGCCGTCATTAACAGCCGCCTCAGCGCGACCGGCCCAGAGCTTGACCTGGGCACGATTCTTCTCCAACTCTCTCTGGATCAGCGTCTGACCGGCCATTGTTTTGGCGGTACTTTCCTTGGCCTGATCGATGGCTGTCTCCATCTCCCGGACCGCCTGCTTTAGCATCCTCTCAGGGTCTTCCAGCCCCTCGACCATGTCGTTGAGGTTCGCGGAAATAATATCGCTGATTCTTGAAAAAATACCCATTTTCGTTCTCCTTAAATTATCAGGTTTCATTTCGGTTCCATTAACTTTTCGCCTCAGACATCCCTGCCGGCCTCTTCGCTGCGTCCTTCTACATACTTAATGTAATAAACACGGCTGCCCGGTAAGCGTAATGTTGACGGTTGTATATTTTCACAACTCATCACAATCCGGGTGAGTACACCTGAGCCACGCCTCCGCATAGAGGGCAAAGTCGGCCATGTTAACATAACAGTCCTCATTGACGTCTTGGCGTTGGATCGGGTGGCATTCGTCTCCGCATACGCGATGATCGTCCTTTACGAAAACCACCGTGATCGTCTTGTCGCCATCCATGAGGACCGTTGTCGAGGGTGAATACGCATCGGATACGTCGCCGACCCAATGGTCGAACCGGTACACGTAAGGGCAGTTGGCGGTAGATGGCCCCGCTACGATGGCGATCGACTGGTCTCGCCAGTAGTATATCGGTTCGGCAATCCAAGGTATGACGGCGTCTTCTATGCCGATGTCATTGGGTTCGACATTTATGGTTAACTGCGGCAGATTTGTGTCGTTGCTCGTGGCGGTGAGCGTGGTCTTGCCGGGATTTCTGATGTCGTAGTCGGCGAAAAGGTTGCCGCTGCCGCCGTCGGCGACGATGCAGATGTTAGGATCGGTTGCGTTGTCGGCAATTAGGTCCAGCACATCGCCGTCCAATATCAGCGTGCCAGCGGTGATGTCTATAATGCTGCAAGGGTCGGCAAGGCTATCGTTTTCCATCCGCAATTGATCAGCCGAAATAGTGCCGCCGTAGAGTTGCAGGGTGCCGGTAGAGCCATCAGTGCCGATCTTCAAGAAATGATTTACATTGATCATTCCTCCCGTCATGGCCAGCATACCCGTACTGGGAATGTCCAGCCCGGTCTTGCCGATCATCAGGTTATTGCCAACATTTAATGTGCCTCCCTCCATATTCAGGGTGCCGCTGCCCCCCTGGACTCCAATCTGAAATTGGCCGCTGCCACCGGTCGTTACGGTTCTGAAAAGGCCGCCGGTCATTGTCATAAAGCTGCCGACGCCGCCAATCTCCTTGGCAATGCTAAATGCATAGCTGGTTGCAGTGCCGCCATGCATATAAAATTCACCAAAACCCCTGCGCCCTACTTTGAAGTTGTGGGCCATAAGAGTTCCGCCGGTCATCGTCATCTCGCCGGCGAGGCCGTTTCTGCCAACCCGTAAGTGCTCGGCTTCAGCGGCATCCGCACCTGTGTGGCTGCTATCGATAACACAGCCATCCGGACTTTTCAGCCTGATCCGGGTATGGTCCTGAGTTGCAATGGAGGGCACCCGATTCAAATCCCAGTTTCCCGGTGTTTTCCACAAATTGTCGTTCGGGTCTGCGTTAGTCCAGTTGATCGTTTCCGCCAACGACTGGCCACCGACGCTAACCAGCAAGACAAAAGAAATTACAAAGCATAATTTGTTAGACATTGCTTTTCTCCTTCCAAAATCGGGTTTTACCGCCATTATTGCCCTATCGATTTCTTAGGTCAGGCATCCATGCCGGTTTTTTCGCTGCGTCCTTCTACACACTTAATGTAGTAAAGCGGCGTGGTCGGTAGATGTGGAAAAATCTTTTTGCTTATTGCCGCAAAAGCGGGTATATTGGGCGATCATGAGTTTTCCGCAAACCAGCAAAACATTGATCTTTCGGGTGATCAGCGAGAATAACCAGCGCGATTGGCACCGTTTTTTGAGTGATTACTGGCCTGCGGTCTGTCGTTTTGCCCAGCAGCGGGCTGGGCTGGGGGTTGCAGACGCCGAGGATGTCGCTTCCGAGACCTTCGAGGCCATATTACGCAACAATCTGCTCGAGCGATGGGCCTCGAACCGCTCAGCGAAGCTGCGGACACTGCTCTGTACGGTCGTGCGGCACATATTAGGCAATCGCGCACGGGTCCAGAAGGGTCGCAGCCACCTGCTCAAGGAAAATGCGGCTGAGTTGCTTGCGAGGGAGGATTTGCCGACGATCAAGGCGATGGACGCACCCGCCGGGCAAATTGACCAGTTTTACGCCGCCTGGGTCGAGGGCATCCTGCTCGGGGCTGTCGAATCGCTGATGCAGGAATACCATCGCACGGGCAAAGGTGACTATTTTCGCGTGCTCCACGGGCGTGTATGCGAGCAGATGACCACCCCTGCGATCAGTGAGGCCCTGGGTATCAAAAAGACCGACGCGGAGAATTATTACAAAGCGGCCCGCAAGCGGCTTACGGCCAAACTGCGGGAACTGGTCGAAGAGCACACGCAGCGGTACTGCCAGCGGCACGAAGCCGACGAAGAGTTCAATTCCGAATGGAACAGGATCGGCGAGTATTTGAAAGAGCATGGTGGCCTGGAAAACGCTATTGCCGGTGTATACAAAAACGCCGCTGGCGTCGAAGTGGCCCGCAGGCAGCCTCAAGCCGTCACCGCGGCACTAACCCGACTGACGCAGATGCTCCCAAAGCTGCCCAGCCGACCCAACGAATAAGCCCAGTCCAACTCCCACTTAAATATTGCGATCGGTGCCATGCTTACGCCAGTGGTGTGTTTCAAGACGCAGCAAGGGTGGCAGCGTGTTTGGCGAAGCCAAACCGATGGCCGGTGCCACTGTGTATACGCCCATCGGTTTGCTGCGCAAACGCGCTGCCACCCATGCTGACGGACTGATACGCATTTTAATGGCAATATATAAGTTGGCGCAGGCCTTGATCTGCAAAATTGCGCAAACATTTCCCCCTCAGCTTTACCGAACCGCCCTCTTTGTTACATAAAGTCTGATGAAGGGCCGGGGATATGGGCCAAAGTCGGCTTTACCGGCAAATACGGCAATTTTGATAGATTGAAATGGAGGCAAAAATGATATTTTGCTTGCCTGTCAAAATCGGACAGAACCGCGACAATGAAGCCATACCGATCGTCAACCTGGTCCTGGTTTGTGCCAATCTTCTCGTATTCGTACTCGTCCGGACCACGGGCGTCAAGGCCGGCAATGCTGCCTTCGACGTGTTTAACTACGCGTTCGTTCACACGGACATCTGGCACCTGCTGGCGAATATGTGGGTGCTATGGGTGTTTGGCAACAAGGTAAACCGGCGACTCGGCAACCTCTGGTATGCCCTTGCCTGTCTCGGCACCGTAATTACGATGGGCGTTTTCTTACGGTTACTGTTGAGGGTCAATATCGTCGGGGCCTCGGGCGTTGTCTTTGCCGTTATCGCGGTCTGCCTGATACTGATGCCAGCGGCACTGGTCGATGTCCTTTGCATCGCGATGTTTCCGCTGAGCCTGCTGATAGCCCTGTTCTCCAGGCCAAAACACTGGGCCTGCTGGTTCGTCCGCTGGGGCCGATTCAGGATCAAGGGCCTGTGGTGTCTGCTGATCATTCCACTGCTGGAGATCTTCGGATTGTTCTATGGCGGGTGGGACTGGACAAACCTCGGCCACCTGCTCGGATTGGTGTGCGGAGCAGGCATCGTGCTGATACTGCCGAGGTATATCTCGATGAATACGATTTCCGGCCCTGTTCGGCGGTTCAGTCAAGTTTGATAAGAAAACCGGAGATTGCGCAGCGTCGGCTGGAACGGATTGTCAGCCTTGACGAGCGGGGATCTCTGATGTATCTTAATGTGTAGCGACCGCGGGCTAAGAGGCACTTATGGCTGCTGGTAATACGAAAGTATCGAAATGAGCACTTTGGCGAAGATAATCGACAAGCACATTCTAAGCCCCAGCGAGGCAGCCGCGGTCACACTGCAACTGCTCAAGGCCGCAGACGAATTGCACACCGCAGGCAAACTGCACCGCCACATCTCAGCAGATACCGTCGACGTTGACGAAGCGATGTCGGCAAAGCTCGCTGAGATCGAGCCGGAGGTTACCATCGGCGGGATCGGCATCGACCTGATCCCCTGTCCGCCGCAATTGCACAATATCCCTCCGCTATCAATGCCAGCCGACATAAAATCCGCTCAGCAGGTCTTAACCGAAGCCGGCATTCTTCTTGACCCGCGACAGATCGATTATTACCAGTTGGGCGCCCTTTTGTGTTTCATGGTCTCCGGCCACGGTATTTCCGACTATCTTCGCAGTTGCAAAGCCAAGGCGGACGTCCCGCAGGCCGTCCGTCCGGTCATCGACCGTGCCCTGGGCCTAAGCTCGAATAACCGTTTCGATTCCGGCGAATCCTTCGCGGGCGAACTTGAGGCGGTGATCTCAGGCAAACCTGCTGAGGAAAGCGGGGCCGCTCTCGTGCCCGACAGCATCTTCGCCGGGCCTGAACCTGGAACCGAAGACAAATCGAATGCGCCCGATGATTCCGCCGGGGCTAAGGGACATCTGCCCTTCGACAAGCTCGGCCATTACCGCATAATCGAGCGTATCGGCCACGGGGGCATGGGTGACGTTTATAAGGCATACGAAAAGGCTCTCGACCGTCATGTCGCTATCAAGGTATTGCCGGCGGAATTGAGTCGGCAGAAGGATTTCGTCAGGCGTTTTCACTCCGAGGCGATGGCGATCGCGAAGCTCGACCACCCGAATATCGTCCGCATCTATTACAGCGGTGAAGACCGGGGCCATCAGTTCTTCGCCATGCAGTATGTCGACGGCGAGTCGCTTGCCGATCTACTTGCGCGACGAAAGAAACTAAGTACCGCCCAGGCTTTGCCGATTATCGAGCAGTGCCTCGCTGGGGTTGGCGCAGCACATAGGCATGGCCTGATCCACCGCGATATCAAACCCGGCAATGTCCTGCTGGACCGCCACAGTCGGCGTGCGCTCGTCACCGACTTTGGCGTGGTCAAATCCGCCCAAGCCGACACCCATATCACCGTCACCGGCATGATAATGGGCACCGCCGATTATATCGCGCCGGAGCAGGCACGCGGAGCCGATGTCGATTGCCGGGCCGACCTTTACGCCTTTGGCATTTTGATGTACCAGATGCTCAGCGGCAAGCTGCCGTTCGATGCAAAGTCCGCTACCTCGATGATGTTCCAACATGCGTATGAGCCGCCGCCGCCGCTATCGGAGGTTGCGCCACAGGTACCGGAGAAGCTCGCCCGGATCGTGATGAAACTGATGGCCAAGGACCCGGATGACCGTTTCTCCTGCACCGACGATGTCTTAGCCGAGCTGCGGGAGATCGATTCCGAGGCAGGCGAATCGACAGGCAGATCGGAAACGAGGATCGTCCATGCCCCGCAATATTACAGCACACCGGACCTGCCGGCGGACCTGACGAAGCTGGCGGGCGGGAGCTGGTTTGCCCGTATGCGAAACCGGATCACGGATCTCTTCGGCACTCATACCTCGCAGGTTATCGAGTATATGCAGACGACCAGCCAGCAGGTCGACGGTGCCGTTTCCGAATATCAGCGAAGGCGCGACAGGCTGGCTGAACTGGCAAGAGAGGCCAAAACAGTCGCAGCCGATCTGGACAGGCAGGCAAAGGAGAACAGGGCTGCGGCGCAGTTAGCCGGACGGCTAATCGAGACTACCGCTGATGAATCGGCTAAAAATAACGCTCTGAAGGAAAAACAGGAAAGCGAGCAGGCCGCCGCCGAGTTAGCTCAACTCGCCGCCGAACAGACCCAGCAGGCAGAAGAGATAGACCTCCGGCTGGCAAAGGTCGACGCCAAACTGATCCGGCTGCGGTCTCAGCGAGACGCCCTCAAGGCCCGCATGGATGCCGCCGGTGTGCAGCGAAGAATACAAGGCGTAAAGCAACCGAAATGGCAACCATCAAAAAAATTGCTGCGTACCACTCTGACAATTTTTATTCTCTGTGTCACAGCCGTGGTCGTATATACTTTTTGGCTGAAGCTGCAAACGAGCCAACCTTATGTAGGGCCCGCCGGTCCGCCTCGTCCGGAATTGGTTAATATTCGCGAACTCGCCAGGCCCGGCAGTTTGCTGGCGTGGGGCTGGGACAGCGAAGGCCGGTGTAATGTACCTCCCGGTGACGATTTTGTGGCTGTCTCGGCTGCGAGGCATAGCCTGGCTCTCAGGGCCAACGGCACTCTCGCAGCCTGGGGTTGCAACTGGCACGGCCAGAGCAACATTCCATCTGTAGATGATTTTGTCGCCGTCGCCGCCGGGTTCGAGAGCAGCCTGGCCTTGAGGGTCGATGGCTCGCTCGTGGCCTGGGGCCGCAACGAATATGACCAAAGCGATGCCCCCAAAGGCAATGATTTTATAGCCATCGAGGGCGGAAGCAGGCATTATTTGGCTCTCAAAGCCGACGGCTCTCTTGCCGCCTGGGGAGATAACAGATGGGGCCAAAGTGACGCTCCCGCAGGTAATGATTTCGTGGCTATTTCGGTAAAGGGAGACCATAGCCTGGCACTTAAGGCCGACGGCTCAATCATGGCCTGGGGTCGTAATGAAGGAGGACAATGCGATGTACCCAAGGGCAGCAATTTCATAGCAATAGCAGCCGGATACTCTCATAGCCTGGCTCTTAAGGCCGACGGAACACTGATGGCCTGGGGTGTCAATACCAATGGCCAGTGCAATGTCCCTCCTGGAAACGACTTTGTGGCCATTACAGCCGGATACCACCACAGCCTTGCTCGTAAGGTCGATGGAACATGGATGATCTGGGGCAGCAATCAATTCGGTCAATCCGGCACCCCCAGCGAAAACAGCTTTTCGGCCATATCAGCCGGAAGATTTCACAATCTGGCAATACAGAGTTCGAGCTCCGTCGGGACAGGAATGCCATCTTCAATAGTCGGGTTCATCGTCAGCTTCAAGTCGATCGAGCCCTTCGAGCCCCGAACGGCAAGCGAACTCTTGGATCCTTTCAACGAAAACCATCCTGACGGTGTACGAACCCATCATTTCAGAACCGAGGTCCGGGGCAGCAAATTGATAGGGCATATTTGCGTCGACAACAATGCAGGCAAGGACTCTCTCGCCAAGGCATTGGAAAGAAGCGATCTGTTAACGCTGGTAAAGATCAGGGCGGTCACGCAGAAGGAGTTCGAAGAGCACTGTCTTTTGGGCCAGCCGTCATTGCCATTTGTATCAACGCATAATAAGGAAATCCTCGGGCCCTGGCAAACTGTAGATTATATAAGGACGATCGAATCTTTCAATCCCGAGAAGCCATATTCGTGGGGAAATTTTCTTCTTAAAGGGCTGACATTCTATGAGGATGGAAGTACGTCCGACGTGTGGACCTGGGAGGAAAGTTGGCTATGGCATCCTAAGAATAAAACCAGGTTAAGCTATGAAATCAGGCGGATCGATGGGGCACCCTATCTGTTCATAGAGTGGGATACTCGCTCTGTTGCTAAACGCGAAAATAAACCGCGGTATTATGTAATGAAAAAAGTCACCCAGAACGGTAACGTATCGCCAATTGCATTTGCTGACAATCTGCCGGTTGACGGCATTGTCGTTCGCGGTCCCCAATGCACGGCAATATCGGTGCAAACAGTCCTTGGGCCGCCTGCCCGTATAGACGGGAGATTCTTGAGGTATACTCGCCACGGATTTGATCTTATTTTTTCAACAAACGGTCTCCTGGGGGAAATACACCTTAACAGGGGCTTTAAGGGGAGGCTGGATACGGGTATTTCGTTGGCCTCGACAAAGCAGGATGTGTTCAGGGTTTATGGTGAGCCGGTCGAAATAATTCGTACCACTAAACTAAGCCAACAAAATGATGAGCGTATTCTGCGTCAAAATGGAAATACTTCCAGAATATACTACGGTATCGACGGTCTGATATTCTGGTTCGACGGCGACAGTGTCAGTCAAATAGTGGTATTCAGGGGCCGAATGAAGAGTTCCAGCCTGCCGGCCGATCAGCCGCTGACATCCGCAACAGCCGCTCTGGAATTTATTTCAACGGACCCGCCCTCGCCGGCTGTATTAAAGCCCGGAGAGAAATTAAACGTGAAATTCCGTTATGACTTAGGCGCCGCCCAACGAGTCCATATCTGGGCAATGCCGCGTACCAACGCACGGTTCACCCCAGGTCATAAAATACAGCCGTCCGGTCAATATCAAAGATCTATCACCAGAAGTGGAGTGGCAAGTGGCTACATCCTTTTCGATTCGACCGCTCATGTCGATGAAGTCTGGATATACATGAAAGACATGAGCAGCGGCAAAACTATAGCCTCCATTTTACACAAAGTCAGCGCAACCTGGACTGAAACAAAAGATGAAGAACCTTCACTGGTCGCCCACTGGAAGTTTGATGAAGGCAGCGGAAACATCGCTTACGATTCGGCAGGCAACAGCCACGGAAAGGTCTATGACGCTAAATGGACAAAAGGCAAGGCCGGCGGTGCGCTGCACTTTGACGGCTCGACCGATTACGTCATTGCCGAAATGGCAGCAACGAGAGGCAATACGACCTATGCATTGTGGTTCAGCGCCGACGACGTCAACCTCACGGATAATTCCCTTTCCAGAATACTCTCAAGATACTGGATGCAGGGCGACGGCGGAAGCGTCTCGATCGCTCTGATAAAAGGCGAGTTGGCAGTCGCATCCAGACGGGCCGATGCAATATACGCAAACCCTCTAAACGGCGGCAAGATCTCAGCCGGCACATGGTACCATCTCGCCTTTGTCTTTGACGGCGCCAATATCGCACTGTATCTCAACGGCTCGCTAAAAGACAAAAAGCAGCAGGCATCGATCCTGACCGACTCGAATCCCCTCAGGATAGGTAACCAGTTCAAAGGCAAAATAGACGATGTACGAATCTACAACAGGGCCTTATCTGACGAGGAAATTAAAGAGCTATATCGGAACCCGGCGGATGCAGGCCCTGATGTTCCGGCGTTGTTTACTCTTTCCGATGAGGCCTTAATGTCTCTGGATCATCATATCAGCAGTACCGGGCGAGTTACTAATAAGACAGACACGCCGGGACCGGGGGTCGAGTTCGATATCTATTTTCCGCCAGGGGCATATTCGGCATATTATGGCTCGTCCCGGTCCAGCGGAAACGGGACGCTGACAGGCATCGATTTGAACAAATACATTGGTTATACGCTCAAATTTACAGTCCTGGATGCGAAAAGCAGTTCTATCGGTTTCCAGGAAGCCAGATTGGGTGTCGGAGCCTACATAGCAAGTCCAGGTCGTTACCGGCCCACATTTATCCCTCTTTTGGGAGAAGACAAGTCCGGCGTATCCTCTACTGGATTTGTAGCAGCTAATATGGAAAGATTTGATCACCTTGGTTTTGTTGCATATTTTTTACAAAAGGAAATCACAAATACCGACGGCGTAACGGTCACTGTTAAAGTTGAAGCTGTTCCCGGTGTGTATCAAATCCCGGTTATCAGCAATACCGAACAATAACCTTCGATTCCACAGCGGATTTGCAGCTTGGTTAGCTTTGCCCGCATTCATTATCCGAGACGTTTGCGTCGCTGCCGCAATCATCCAGTACCGTCGAGGCGTACTTTTCCATCTTCGCAGCGGCACCCTTCTTGACCATCTTGCCAACCGCGATCGCATTGCGGATCAGGTCGTCGTCGAGTCCGTGCTCCCGGCCCTTTGCTACATGATACTGAAGGCACGGCTGGCAATTAGCTGTAATCGACGCGCCGATCGCGATCAACTCCACTGTTTTGTCGTCAAGCTTCATGATAATACCCTTTCCTTTGCTTCGCCTGGATATTTCGATCAGTCGCTACGGTTCCACGGCATTCGGGCAAAAAGCATTGCCATCCCGCACGTGTCGGTAACGCCGGCGAAGATAAGCCCGGCACCTACGAAGCCGGAAAGGGCCAGAAACCCCGGATGCACGAATACGCCCAGCAGCACACCCGTCAGCACCAGCGTGCCTGCGGCAATCCGAACCTGCCGCTCCAACGAGATCGTCCCAGCCCCTTTTATCACGGCAAGGTCGGCCTCCTGCCACGCCTTTATGCTGCCTTCCACCACGAAGCAGATGTCAATCCCCTGCCCCGTCAGCTTCTCGTATGCCATGGACGCCCGCTTACCGCCCAGACACATCAGCGCGATCTTCTTACCGGCGGCCTGGTCCTTCAATTCGGACACCGAACCGCCCAGACCGTCCAGCGGCATATTCACAGCGCCATCGACATGGACATTCGCAAACTCGCCGCCCATGCGGACATCCACCAGAAGATAATCATCAAAATTCCCGCTTACTTCTCTCACATCAACCGTTCTTGTCATTGCTTACCCCGCATATCATAGTGTTTTAATTCTGCCGCCAACCGCCGTTTCTGCCCAGCCGGCTGGGGGCGTTGCTGTCTCTTTCACCACGCCTCGAACAGGCAATGTTAACCCCTGACAATCCGATAACCAAAAGAATTTTCCAGGCCAGAGCCGCTTTATGGGCTCACATGAACGTAAATCCACCTTTTGCCCCTGCTCAAGCGACAAAAAAAGCCAGATTCCAGTACAAAACGGAATCTGGCTCCGGAGGAGGGTGATGAAAAAGCTTATTTTATGTACTATAAATTCCGAGCCGCCCTCCGACGACCTGCGCTCCATATATATAGACGCAGACGCCATGCTCTATGTTTCTATAAAAATCGAAAAAAACCCAAAAAAACAAAAAAATCTGCCTTACCCCCCAAAAAACCATCAAAAATCTGGTTTTAACAGCATCAGGTAACACCAGCCCCACAAGCGCCTTGTCATTGACGCGAAACCGCCGCAGGGCCGCCGGAACCGGGTCCTTTTTCAGACTGAAATCATCCTATACTTTTTCGATTTCTCCGGTTTTTTTCTTGCATGTTCTGCACCGACGTGGTACATTCCGATAGTGAGGTTAGGGTGATGAGTTTTGGAGGAGTGGTGTTCTAACACGGCACCTCCCGACAGGCGGGTAATACCCGCCTGTTTTTATGCGCATTTCAAGTTCGACCGGGACTTTAAACCCACATTATCTGCGAACCGCCAGCCGCTTATCCATACCGGCATGACGATACAAACAGCAAGGCCACCTCTAAGGTCCCGTCTCTAAAAAGACAGCCACCTGAGGATATTAGGCGTGTAAAGATCGTAACCCCAGACATTATACCACCCGGCCCAAAAGAAGAGGAATGACGCCCCAACGAAGATATGGATCGCGATCTTTCTACAGTAGATGGCAACGGGAATTGCCGTGGCGATCTTGACGGCTGCCCCTACAAGCGGACCGGCTACGGGGCCGAACATCCTGGAGGAAAAACTGACAAACGGATGCATTTCCAGATCGGCATATCCCGGCCCGGACTCTAACATGAAATAAATCGTGCTGGCGGCGTCGCACAATACCGCAATTACAAACAGACCGACCAGCCACCGGTATGAAACCCAAAAGCCGATTCTGTTTTCCTTAAACCTGCTTGTTATCGCATCGAAAACGATATTTTACTCCTTATTCCTCGCCGCCGAAACCGTTAAGCGACGCTATTCGTGCCTCAGAGCGACTATCGGGTCGACATTCGCCGCACGAACGGCTGGGTATAAACCGAAAATGATGCCTATCGCTGCACTGACAAATAGCGGCATCAGGATACCCAACGCGGTATTGACCGTCGGCATCTTGGAAAAATAGGTTATCAGCCACGGTATTATCACTCCGATCCCAACGCCAATAATGCCGCCGATCGTCGACAGCACCACCGTCTCGATAAGAAACTGCGTAATGATCTGCTTCTTCTTGGCCCCGATGGCTCGCCGAATTCCTATCTCACGCGTCCTCTCCGTAACCGAGGCTAACATGATGTTCATGATCCCGATCCCGCCGACAAGCAGACTGATGCAGGCGATCGAGCCTAACACAATATTGAACGTTCGCTTGGTCGCCTCCGCCTGCCGAAGCAGTGCCAGCGGCACGCTGATTATGTAATCCTTCTTCTTGTGGAAACGCCTTATCATCTGCTCGATGCCGGCGGCGGTGCTCTCGACATTGTCTATGCTGTCGACCTGGACGATGATCTGGTGAAGCTCGACCATCTCGAGTTCCCTCGAACCGGCGGTCCTCCTGTACATCGTATCGCCAAAGTAGGACTTGGCAAGGTCGATCGGTATGTAAGCGTCGACCTGCTGATCGGGGACCTGAATGTTTCCCGCCTCGCCGCTTTCACTCTTTACGATCCCGACAATCTCGAAGTAGTCGCCGCCCATCTTGAGCGACTGTCCTATTGCATGCTCGGTCGCAAGGATCTTTCGAGCGCCGAATTCGGTAAGAACAACCACCGGCGACTCTTCCTCCAGGTCCTCGTCCATCAGGATCCGTCCGGCGATCACCGGTCGTTTTACCAGCTCAAACCATTCCGGCGTCGTGCCCACAAGACGAAGCTCTAACATCCTCGTCGAAAGACGCGCCTCTTTGCGTATGATCTTGACCGGGGCCGTTCGTTTTATGGTACTGAAGGTTTCCGCCATCCGGGCATGGTCGTCGTAGGTCAGACCGTAAATACTCATATAAGACACAGTCGTGGCGGAACTCTCTTCGTCTATGGATTTGATGGAAGAAATGATTATATTATTGCTGCCCAACTTGCGGATCTGCTCGAGAGCCTCCTTGCTGGCCCCTTCGCCTACCGCCAGCATCGCCACCACGCTCGCCACACCGAAAACCACGCCCAACATCGTCAAAAACGAACGCAACTTGTGCAGCAGCAGGTTCTCGATGCCCGTCAGAATATCCCGCATGAACCTACTTTGTGCCATTGCCGTTTTCCTCGATCCTGTCAATTTTACCGTCAAGCATGTGAAGCTGCTTCTGGGCATAGGCGGCGATATACGCTTCGTGTGTTACCATAATGATCGTCTTGCCCTGGTCGTGAAGTTCGTTGAGCAGGTTGAGTATCTGCTCTCCCGTTGCCGTGTCGAGATTTCCGGTAGGCTCGTCGGCCAGGAGGATCTGCGGGTCGTTGGCAAGGGCGCGTGCGATTGCGACCCGCTGCATCTGGCCGCCGGAAAGCTCCGTCGGGTGATGATCGAGCCTGCCATCGAGACCGACCCGCAGGGCAAGTTCGGTAGCACGCTTGGCGCTATCGGCGGCGTCCCAGCCCAAATAGTACAGCGGCAATTCGATGTTCTTCTGGACCGTCAGTTGCGGTATCAGGTTGAAACTCTGAAAGATAAAGCCAAGGTGCCTTAACCGAAACTCACTCAGGGCGTCGTCGTCAAGATCGCTGACATCTTCCCCCTCCAAAGTGTATCGCCCTCTGGTCAGATGGTCCAGACAGCCTAAGATATTCATCATCGTACTCTTACCCGACCCGCTCGGACCCATGATCGCCCAAAAACTGCCGCGCTCGAAGGATATACTAACTCCCGCCAGGGCGTTGACCTGATTGCTGCCCATCTGGTAGATCTTATGAACGTCCTCGAGCCGGATAATACCCTCGGACGAATCTGGCTTGGCCTTATCTATCACTGAACGGTTTCCTCCTGCTGCTGTTGCTTGTTCGATCTCTCCTGTCGAATCTTTTCCCGCTCTTCAGGTGACAGACTCTGCATCTTCTGTCGCATCGCATCGCGTTCCTCGGGCGACATATCCTCGAATCCCGGCGGCATCCGTCTCTGGCCCTGACCGCCACCACCCTGGCCACCACCACCGCCCTGGCCTCGACCACCTTGACCGCCGCCAGGCCGCTCTTGTCCAAAGTCATCCCGCAAGTCGCCTTCCATGCCGCCCGGACCTCTACGCCCTTGCTCGCCCGGCAACGGCTCCAAATCGACGTCTTCTTTGGAAATGTCAACAGCAGCGTCTTCAAGCGGTGGCGTAAGCCAGACCACTTCACCCTCTTCAAGACCGCTGATGATCCTTACCATGCGGTTATTGTCCAGCCCGATCTCGACCTCACGCGGCTCGAAGTCCTTGCCCGCCTTGACGTAGGCGGTCGGTACTCCACCAACCCGAATCACCGCCTGAACGGGAACGTATACTGCGTCGGCATATTCGTCTACTATGATCTCGGCCTGGCAACTCATCCCGGTTCGCAGATCACTGCCTTCGCTCTCTAAGTAAATATCCGTCGGATATATCTTCAGGTCCGGGTTCAGGAATTTGCTTTTGGCATCGGGCAAAGGCGCAATGCTGTGAACTACCCCTTCAAAGCGATTACCCGGCATGGCATCGACCGTGATCTTGACCGGAAGTCCGAGACGAACCTGCCTCAGATTGGTTTCGTGAATGGCGATCTCAGCCTTTACCGCATCGGCGGTCGGAAGATATATCAATTCCTCCCGCTCCCGGATGTCCTGGCCTTCCTCGAGAGGCTCTCTGCTCGGGGCGTGCCTGCCGCCGCCGCCCTTGGCGCTGGTGGCGTAGATCACCAGACCGTCGGCAGGGGCATAGATCTTGGTCTTGCCCAATTGCTCCGTGGTCTTTACCAGCTTGTCCTTCTGGCGCTCGTACTCGGCCTCCCTGGCAATGAGATTCGCCTGGGCCCTGGCTTCATCGGCCCTGGCCTCATGCTCGGCACGTTCAAGAGCCATCTCGGCCTGTCGTACATCGCTTGCAAGCTGCTCCAACTCTCTCTCGTAAGTATACTTCTCCAATAGCTGCAGGTTGTTCTGCGCCAGTTCAAGGTCCAGAGCCTTTCTGTGTTCCGTTAATATATCCATCTGCAGTTCGGTGTTGGAAATATACTTCTCCTCGAACAGCTTTTCAGACCATTCCAATTCCTTCCCGGCTCGTTCTAATTCCTCCTCCGCAAGACTAATCCTTTGTTTAGCCTCATTTAGCTCGTTGGGATATTCTTTTTCCTGATATTTATTCAGGTCCAGTTGGGCAAGCTTAAGTTGCGACTTGGTTCTCAGAATCTCGCTTAGACCTTCGTTTTGCTCGATTGCCAGGCTCTCACGGGCATTTATGAACGCGGCCTTGCCGTTTTCAACGCGGATCTCCTCCTCAAGCTGGTTATCCATGAGTATACTGGCATCCAGATCGATCAGCAGATCGCCCTTCTTGACCTGCGTACCCTCCGGTATCAGGTAAAGAAGCGAAGTTCGACCTTCCACCTCGTTCTTTATTATCACCATATCGCGGGCCTTAATAGTCCCCGCTTCGGTTATACTTATCCTCAGCGGCCCCCGCTGCACCTCAAAGGTCGCCATGTCCCCGGCAAGGGCATCGTCAGTCCGGCTCACCTGCCTGACCACAAAAAAGCCCATCACCACTATCAGGAGCACGATCAGTACCGCTAACAAAGGCCTCTTCTGAAGGAAACCAAATAAACTCGTTTTGTCATTGTTCATGGCTAATCTCCCGTGGATCAAATTCTTGCCACAATCCCTTTTCGTCAATACGCAGCACTCCCATATCGCGCTGCAACTGCAACTCAGCTACCCGGTAACTTATAACCGCCGACGTTAACCCATTTTGAGCCGACAGAAGCGAGTCCTGGGCTTCCAACAAATCACGG